>NZ_VPDL01000031.1:0-34797 GCF_013417705.1 Acinetobacter sp. YH12235
CAATTACGCAAAATAATTCGGTACTATTAAACATCGGGACTAGAGTTTTAAGTTTTGTGTGGTAACTCAACTGATGGCTCTAGTCCTCTTATTTTTCAAGTCAATTTTTTATCCGCGATTCGGGTTATCAATATTCTTATTAACCACCTTATATAAGTTTTATCTTTTAATGGGTGATATTGAGTAAAACGAGTAATGATCATTAACTGAATTGAATCGCTACAAAATATGTAACGATTCTAGTTTAGAACCAAATAAAAAATATTTTAATAATAATTATTAAATTTAAAAACAATAATTTATGTCAGTAAAAGTATATATTTTACTTTAAAATCTTCCCAAATATCCCCCCTCTTTTCCTGCTTGCAATTAAAGCTTTTCAGTCACATGATTAAGTGATCAAGGCTGTATATCAAGTGAGTAAAATCATGACGCCTGAACAACGCTTCCAAGCCATTTTGGCCCAATCCAAGCAGCATGATGAAGAAAAATCCCAGCGCTCAAAGCTGGAAAATAACCTGATCGTGCTCAGTCATGAACTAAAGGAACTCGCAGAACGCATTGAGGAACAAGTCACTGATCTCATCTTCGCTGAAATGGATCATTTTCTAGAGTCCCAAGGCTGGAATTCAGAATTTATTAATACCAGAAATAAAAGATATACCCTGAATGAAAAAAATATTTATCTCAGCGCACTTAAGCCAACGATTGGAAAATTTTTATTTGTGATCAAGCATGACCTATTTGAAAGTACTGAACATCAGGTGGAAGCCTGCTTTAAGGATAGTACGACCTTGAGTCATTTTAAAACTGCCATGCAAGGTGGAGATCTTAAAAATGATATTCCGATCAAGGCGCTTGAAGAATGGTTAAAAGGCTTGCAGTTAACCTTGCAGAAATTAAAAGCTGAAAGTAACAACCTCCAGGCTGATGGTCTGACCTATGAAGTAATTAAGGTCGGTCAGATCCATCATAAAAGACTGCCTAACTTTATCGAAGCCTTTTTATCCATTCTGGAGCATAGATAAGCCTGTTTAAAGTTAGGGTTGGTTTTTAAACTTTATTTACAGGCGCTGTAATTCATTGACCGCACTTCCTTGTTCTGCGAGCCATTTCGCGCGTCGCTGGAACAAGGCTGGAGCAGCCTGATTGACCTGATCAATTAAGATTTGTAGATCAGCACGTACCAGTTTTCGGTTTTCTACCACCACTTGGCCGTTCACCATGGTCATATGCACATCTTGTCCTTGGACTGCATGCACCAGATTGGTATGTAAATTAAATAGTGGTCCCTGATTAATTAAAGGCGTCATTCTCGGTGTCGCAAGATCTACCGCAATAATATCAGCAAATTTCCCAGCTTCTAGCGAACCAATCTGATCCTGCATGCCTAAGGCTTTGGCACCTGTCCGAGTTGCCATCTGACAGACAGACCATGAATCCAGTGCTGCAGCATCCAAACCGGAAAACTTCGCCAATAATGAAGCAGTTTTCATTTCTTCAAACATGTCTAAATTATTATTTTCTTTCTCGCCATCAGTACCTAATCCTACAGCAATGCCATGTTTAAGCATTTCCGTAATGGGTGCAGCCCCCGAGGCGAGTTTCATATTTGAGATCGGATTATGTGCGACACCAACATTATAGTGTTTTAAAATTTCGATCTCTGCTGAATTGGCCCAGACACAATGCGCTAACAGGCATTGAGGTACATCCAGCATGCCCAATTGTTCCAGCGTCTGGATCGGGCGCACGCCATAACGTCGAAGGTTTTCTTCAACATCAAACTTGCTTTCGTTGCTATGCGTGTGAAAACCCGTCTGATATTCATGACACATTTTCTGGATACGTGCCAAGGCTTTTTCTTCAGCATAAAACAGATGTTCCAAGCCAACCCAGACCTGAATTCGCCCATTTGCAGCTTGATGCCATTTTTGAATTAAAGCTTCATTACTATTGAGGGTTTCAAAATAGTTGTGATCTGGATGTTCAGCCACATATGGCACCAGCACTGCACGTATACCGAGTTGCTGTGCGGCCTCAGCACTACCTTCCATATAACGCCACATATCCACAATGGTAGTCGTGCCGGATAGCAGCGCTTCGGCATAGCAGAGATAAGAGGCAATTTTGGAATCTTCGGGAGTTACTACCCGATGCATCGGATCAATAAACTGCTGCAGCCAGTCCCAGACCGGTAAACCCTCGGCTGTACCGCGCAGTAAACCTGAGTGACAGTGGGTATTGATCAAGCCCGGCATCAATAAACTTTTGGGATACTGGTCAACTGCAGCTTCAGGATATTGCTGAGTTAATTCCTGTAATGTTCCTACTTGTTTAATAAGAGCGCCATCAATCAGGATGGCACCATCTTTAATACAGTCCAGGTTTGAATTCATGGTCAGGACATAATCTGCGCTCATAATTTTCATAAAGTAATTCCTGAGATTTGTCCGGTTAAGGGCTAAAGGTTTTACCGAGTGATGCTGGTAAATTGAGTTTCAATAACTTCTTGTCGCGTGAAATGAGGACTAAGACGACAATGGTTGCGATATATGGCAATGCCGATAACAGTTCATTCGGTACTTCTAGACCCAGAGCCTGGGCATGAAACTGCAAAATCGTTACACCACCAAACAGATAGGCACCCAACATCAAACGCGTCGGTTTCCATGCAGCAAAAACCACTAATGCAATTGCAATCCAGCCACGTCCTGCAACCATATTTTCAATCCACATCGGCGTATAAACCGTCGACAAGAATGCACCACCAATACCAGCCATTGCACCGCCAAACATGACTGCACCATAGCGAATCGCCAGCACGTTATAGCCCATGGCATGTGCGCTTTCCGGAGATTCCCCTACTGCTTTCAGTAACAGGCCTAAACGGGTTTTACTCAGTACCCACCACACCAGCACAAAAGCAAGTATGGACAGATACACCACATAGTTTTGCTGGAACAGGACTGGCCCTATGAATGGAATATCTGCGAGTCCCGGAATTTTTAGGTTTTCCAGACCCGGTAAGGCAGTACTGACATAATTCTGTCCCAGAAAGGCTGAAATCCCAATCCCAAAAATAGTGAGTGCCAGACCACAGGCGGATTGGTTGGTGCTTAAAGATAAGGTAAAAAATGCAAAAATCAGTGCCATCAATGTGCCTGCCAATCCGCCCATAAATAAGGCACTGGCGACACTGGCTTCATACTGGCTAGCGAAAGCAAATCCAGCAATGGCACCGACCAGCATCATGCCTTCTACCCCAAGATTGATGACACCGGTACGCTCTGCTACCAGCTCACCCAGCCCGGCAAAGATCAATGGCGTTGCCGCAGCGACAGTTCCGGCAACAATTGCGGTTAATTCAATACTCATGTTGTTATCCTTCTTCTGTCTGGATCAGGCTGCTTGCGCAGTGGTCATGGTTTTTTTGATTTTCTTTTTGGTAAAACGGTAGCGGTTTTCAATCAGGGCATCTGAAGCCAACAGGAAAAATAAAAGCAGGCCCTGGAAAATTCCGGTAATCGCGACTGGGAGTTGCAACTGCATTTGTGCCAGTTCACCACCTAAATAGATCAGCGCCATCAGGAAACCTGAAAGTACGATTCCAATTGGATTTAGTCGGCCCAGATAAGCCACAATAATGGCTGCATAACCATAACCTGGTGAAATATTCGGATTGAGCTGGCCGATTGGACCTGCAACTTCACAGATTCCGGCAATCCCCGCCATCAGACCTGAAATTCCCAAACTTAACCAGATGGCTTTTTTTGCTGAAAATCCTGCATATTGAGCTGCCAAAGGTGCCTGACCACTGACTTCCAGTTTATAAGCCATCAGACTCTTACGGATAAAAACCCAGAACAGCACCACTGCGATGATCGTGATAAAAATTGAGGCGTTAATCCGTGTGCCTTCCATAATCAGCGGCAGGGTCGCGCTTTCCGAGAACATTAAGGATTGTGGAAAGTTCATGCCTTCTGGATCACGCCATGGACCATTGACCAGATACATCAGCAGGAAAAATGCCACATAGTTCATCATTAAGGTGGTCAAGGTTTCTTGCGCATTAAAATGGGTTTTTAGCAGCGCTGGAATCAGGCCCCAAATTGCACCACCAATCGCACCCATAATCACCATTAAAGGTAAAATCCACCAGCCGATCTGCTCATGAAACAGGATGGCAATACCACCGCCAAAGATGGCCCCCATAGCCAACTGCCCCTCAGCACCAATATTAAACAGACGGGCACGAAACCCAACAGCCAGACCCAAGGCAATTAAAATCAGCGGACTGGCTTTAATTATCAGTTCACTCAGGTTATAGACTGAGCTTAGCGGCTCAATAAAAAAGATATATAAAGCCTGAGCAGGATTCACTCCAAGCATTAAAAACAATAGGCTACCTACCGCCAGCATGGCGAGTAATACAAGCACAGGTGAGAGCCATTTCATTAATTGAGAAGGATGTTCTCTAGGTTCTAATAAATGCATATTTACACCTCTTCTCTACGCATGCGCTTCATGGACAGGCTCGGATTCAGCCAATATTGCTGGATCTGCCTGAATACCTGACATGAGCAGGCCAATCTGTTCTGCATTGGTATTTTTAGCCGGGACAGGTGCCGACAGCTTTCCACCAGCCAGAACACAAATCTGGTCGCTAATTTCAAACAGCTCTTCCAGCTCTTCTGAAATCACTAAAATCGCAACACCTTGACGGGAAAGATCAATCAGGGTTTGACGGATAAACATCGATGCACCGACATCAACACCCCAGGTTGGCTGGGAAATAATTAATACTTTGGGCTGTTGCAGGATTTCACGCCCCACAATAAATTTTTGCAGATTCCCGCCCGAAAGGCTGCGCGCTTCCGCTTGTGGTCCTGCAGCTTTTACCCCGAATTTTTCGATACATTGCTGGGCAAAAGTGACAGTTTTCTCAAACTGGATAAAGCCCCATTTGTTTAAACCCTGACGAAAGGCAGTTAACAGGGTGTTTTGTGCCAGCGTCATATTCGGCACAGCACCGCGACCTAAACGCTCTTCCGGGACAAAACCCAAGCCTAGATCACGCCGCTGGCCTGCACTGAGTTCAGAAATGTCATGATCTAGTAGAAAAACCTGACCTCTTTTCGCCGTTTGCTCACCGGAAAGCAGTGCTAGTAATTCAGATTGACCATTACCCGAAATACCGGCAATGCCTAGAATTTCACCCGAATTCAGGTTAAGTTGAATATTGGATAAGGACACGCCAAAAGGATCATCAGTTTCGTAATTCAGGTTTTTCACCTGAAACAGCGTGCGATGTTCGCCTGTATATTCAACATGCGCATACGTCGGCAATTCCCGGCCAATCATTAATTTGGCCAGTTCACTGGTACTATTTTCAGAAGGCAATACATAGCCGGTGACTTTGCCATTACGCAGAATCGTCGCTTCATCACAGAGTTCTTTGATTTCATGTAATTTATGGCTGATATAAAGAATTGAAACACCTTGCGAAGCCACCAGTCGCAAAGTTTTAAATAACTGACGTACCGCTTGTGGGGTTAATACGGAGGTCGGTTCATCTAAAATGAGTAAGGAAGGATTTTGGAGTAGACAGCGGATAATTTCGACCCGTTGTCGCTCACCAATCGATAAAGAAAAAACTTCACGCCGTGGATCTACCGGTAAGCCATATTGTTCTGATACTTCGGTGATTTTAGCCGCTAAGCTTTTCAGGTCTATTTTCTCATCCAGACCTAATAAAATGTTTTCAGCTACGGTCATGGTTTCAAATAGGGAGAAATGCTGGTACACCATGCCAATCCCCAGTTTCCTGGCCATCGATGGACTTTCTATCTGTACTTCTTTGCCATTCCAGACGATATGACCGCTATCTGCTTTGGTCGCGCCGTAGATGAGTTTCATCAAGGTACTTTTACCAGCACCGTTTTCACCCAGGATGGCATGAATTTGCCCAGGTTGGACTTTTAAATTAATACTGTCATTTGCTTTCAATGAGTTATAGCTTTTGCTGATATTGATCAGCTCCAGTCGTGGAATTTGCTGCTCATTGAGCGATGACGTTTCGATGTCATTTGACATGTGAGGCAGATCGCTCATAACTCAGTCTCCACTCATTTTGGCCCAGTCCATAAAGTGATTCATGGACTGGGGGATGATTTTTCAGGATTTACTTTCTTTTATTTTTAAGTCATACACATAGTGAAAGGATTATTTAGGTAATGAACCTTCAACTCCTTTCACATAGAAGTTCATTTTTCCAAGCGCTTCATCTGTCATTTTGCCGCCTTTGGCAATCACCAAAGTTCCATCCTGTTTATAGATTGGGCCCTGGAATGGATGTAATGTGCCTTTATGAATCGCACTTTGTGCATTTAAAGCAGACTGTTTCACCTTGGCAGGAACAGCAGGTCCGAAGTTTTCAATTTTCACTGCATCCTGTTTTACGCCATACCAGAGAGCGGCAGGTTTCCAGGTTTTATTAGCCACTTGCTGCATTGCTGGCGTATAAATTTTTTCCCAGTGCAGTACTGAAGCAGCCAGATGCGCTTTAGGACCAAATTTGCTCATGTCTGAATCCCAACCAAAGGCATAAACGCCTTTTTGCTGGGCAGCTTGCACAACTGCTGGCGAATCTGTGTTTTGCATCAGCACATCAGCTTTTTGAGAAATCAGCGCCAAAGCCGCATCACGTTCTTTACCCGGGTTAAACCATGAGTTCACCCAGATGACTTTGGTTTTGACTTTAGGATTGACGCTTTGTGCACCCAAGGTATAGGCATTAATATTACGAACCACTTCCGGGATCGGGAATGAGGCTACGACACCCAAGGTATTAGTTTTGGTGGTTTGCCCTGCCACTACACCCAGCATGTAAGCACCTTCATAGGTACGTACATCATAGATGCCTAGGTTTTTCCCCTGCTTATAACCGGTCGCATGCATGAATACGGTATTGGGGAACTGCTTCGCGACTTTTTCCATCTGGTTCATATAACCAAAAGAGGTCGCAAAAATTACTTTATTGCCCTGCTGTGCCAGATTACGAATCACACGTTCAGCATCGGCCGTTTCAGGTACATTTTCGATATAAGTCGTTTTAAATTTTCCGCCCAAAGCTTTTTCAGCTTTAATACGCCCCTGATCATGAGAATACGTCCAGCCATGGTCACTGGTTGGTCCAATATAGACAAATGCAGCTTTATCGACTGCAAAGCTCTGACTACTGATCCCCAAACCCATAATTGCAGCCGCAATTACAGGCAGTGAAAATTTTTTCATTATCTTTTTATGTTTGGACATATTCAGCATAAATTGCCTCCGTGAATGCCATTTGAGTTTTATAAATAGCGGCTTTAAAAGATCTGAATCGACATCAAAAATTTTACTGATTGCTATATTTCTATTAATTAGCAACTTCTATTCCAATTCAGTTCAAAAAATAGAACAGGTGGATTGCAAGACACTTATAATTTTTAGAATGATCTGTTCTTTTATTTATTTTTATAAATTACAATTATTTACTACCAAGTATTGAGTATAAAAAAGTTGAACAGTTAAGAATATAAGCCGAGAAATATAGATATCAATCTAAGACAATGAGTAAAGTTGCTAGAAAACCAAGCTCAGCTCAAGGTTGAGAAATTAATAAAGTTGAAAATTTAAAAATTCTTGTGATTTTCTTTTGATCTGCGCTAGATAAGTGCGTCAGCTCTAAATCGTGTGCGCCAATAAATGGCTTATAATTGGCAATGCACTGAATGAATAAAATGGATTTTTAAAAATAGAAAATTAAGGAAAGTATTTTTAGAAAATAGAGACTGGATTGCAGGGTTTTAAATTGAGCCTACAATCCAGAAAATCTGTTTTTATGGTCTTATAAATAATATAAATAAAATGAAGTAGAATTATAAAAAGAATAATTTCAAATCTTCACCGAGATGACCAGAAGTCTTTTTGCAATTGAACCGTTTCCTGTTCAAGTTCCATGATTGGTCCAATCAGCTCAATATTCTTCTGACCATGAGCAAAAACATACTCAGCAGAAACACTCATAGTCGGATTCTCATTGTGGTTTCCAGTACATTGCAATAATTTTTCTTCGGTCATGGCATAGACCACCCGCCCGATATTGGCCCAATAAATCGTTCCAGAACACATGCAGCAAGGTTCAACTGCCGTATATAAGGTGCATTCAGCCAGATAATCCGGCGTAAAATTGCTGGCTGCGATCCGGGCTAAAGTACTTTCTGCATGGTTGACCGTATCAATATTACATTGGGTCAGTAAAACCGTTTCATGATCAGGTGCAACCAGCACCGCACCAAAAGGATGATGGCCTAAAGACATTGCCCGCTTGGCAACCTTATTGGATAATCTTAAAAAAGATAGCATTTGCTCATGGCTAGGCTGTGGCATAAATTACTCTAAAATTAGTAGTTCAATGGTCATAGCTCCTCTAAAAAGAGGATTTTCGACATATATGGAATAAAAAAGCACCCCAACAGACCAGGGTGCATAAAGGAGGAAATTTAATTTAAACAATATAGCGTTTGCTTAGGCCCCATTCCCCCAGAATGCGGCGATAAGTTGTCGAAGAACGGTCAGCTTCAAAATGTGCTTCCATAGTGATATCCAAAGGTAATTCTTCTGGTTTCTGGCTTTCGACCATGTCCTGATCTTCAGCAAAAATTTGTGCGTTAAAATCGTAAACCGCTTGCAGATCACCAGTCGTATCAAAATTACGGGTCAATGGCACAAATAAACGGGTTTGATTATGAGATACCGGACAGCAGGCATTTAGAATTTTCAGGATGCCATTTTCCGGAAAATGCACCGTTAAAATCGCTGAAAATGGTGGATAAACATCAAACACACGTTTCCACAAAAATCCTTCGGGTGCCAGATGCTGCAAGCCATGTGGATAGTTGCTGACATCGCTAACATATTCTGTATGCAAGCCATAAGGAGTGCGCAAAGTGGAATACTTTTGCACGATCGGATTATCACGTGAAGCGAAAGATTCATGATGCACCCAGGCAAAATGCGCCACATCAATAAAGCCTTCCAGCTGCCGGCCACTTGAACCACCGATATCAACAAATGGCGGTAAGATGGATTGGTGCTCTTCACTGTCCCAGGTATCCAGATCAGGGAAATTAGCTTCTGATTCATCCCGGCTAAACAGACTGGTCCAGACCAGACCATATTTCAAGACCACTGGAAATTTGGTTAAGGTAAAACGATCCGATATGTTCGTCAGTTCTGGTTGAGCCGGTATTTTGGTGCATTTTCCTTGAGTGTTGTAATGCAAGCCATGATAAGGACAAATGATTTCTTCACCCTTTACCCAGCCTTTGGTTAATGGCACACCACGATGCGGACAGATATCACGAACCAGATGAATGCTGCCACTCTCAGTTTGATATAGGGCCATCTTCACATCCAGAAGTTGTACCTGCTGTGGCGTAGTACTCACATCCTGAATACGGGCAACTGGATACCAATGCTGAGCCAGGATATTCCAGTCTGATGGGTCAAAGCCGCTACAGTGCGGTTGACTGAATAAATTAAGCACCGGGATCGCATTCATAGTTCACTCACAAATATTTATTGCATGACAACGGCTTAAATTTTTATTTCATTAAGCTGCCTTGTTGTTCTTTTATAAAATTAGCCAAATGCCTGTTCTACTGTCTATTAGAATGTTTCGTAGCCCGTGTTCCAAAAAATAGAACACAAAACTTTTACTGTTCCATTTCTTTGAAAATTGGCACAGAAATCGCTTATCCACTTACATAGAACCAGAATCACTTAGTTTCTAGCTGAAAATTATGTGATTAAAACGATGTGCAGGTGGATTGACGTGATTTTATGAATATTACTTTTTCAAGATTTTCAGAATATTTTATTGCCGTAGCCAAAACAGGCAGCCTCAGAAAAGCAGCTGATCAGCTTTATATTTCTGTCTCCGCGATTCATCGTCAGATCACTCTGGCAGAAGAAGAATTTGGCATCGTGCTTTTTGAACGGTTGCCGAGTGGCCTGAAGCTGACATTAGCGGGTGAATTGCTGTATGCAGATTTACTCAAATGGCAAAAAGAATTCCATCAGACCTGTGTACGTTTTGATGAAATTCAGGGTTTATCACGCGGCAGCATTGAACTCGGACTCATTGCGGCACTCAGTGACGGTTTCGTTTTAGATTCTCTACAATATATGTATGAAAACTATCCCTGGATCAATTTCAATATCCAGATTCAGGAAAGTGATACCGTCTCTAAAATGATTATGGATGCTGAAGTTGATTTTGGCATTCTGCTCAATCCTAAAAGTCATAATCAGCTCGAAGTCATGTCTTTTGTGGAAATCCCGGTTGGATTTGTGATGGCCAAATCTCATCCTTTAGCTCAGGCAGAAAAAATCTATTTTTCCGACACTTTATACTTTAAGCATCTCATTCCCTGTGCCCCTTTAATCATTCATGACTATGTCTATAGCCTGTATAAACATCACCAATTTATGCCACAGCAAAAGCTGGAGTGTAATGACATTCGCATGATTACCTCTCTGGCAGAGCGCAACTTAGGGATTGGGGTACTGTCCTATATCGATGCTTTGCCTTATTTAGAACGTGATGAACTGGTGTTTAAACCGATCATTGAAAAAGGTATGCATCCACTGACCCTTGCCCTTTGTGTGGCACCGAAACGGCAAATTTCCCGTATCTCACAAATCATGATGAACCATCTGATCGACCAGATGGAAGATTTGAAAATCAAATTACAACAGCTCAATGCCTCATGTGCTGCCTGATTCATGTGCAGCACAAATAAAACTTATTGGAAAAAAGATATGACAACCTTATGGATTAAAAATCCTCTTGCTGTATTTACCGCAAATGATCTGGATGCCCGTGGTGGCTTGGTCATCCGCGATGGCAAAATTATTGAACTGGTGGCTTTGGGACAAACCCCAGCATCGCCTTATGACCAGTTCTTTGATGCCCAGAATTTGGTGATTACACCGGGACTGATTAATAGCCATCATCATTTTTATCAGACCTTGACCCGTGCTTGGGCTCCCGTGGTCAATGCGCCGCTATTTCCATGGCTAAAAACCTTATATCCGGTCTGGGCCAAATTGAATACTGAACAGCATTATCTAGCCACTCAAATTGCATTGTCTGAATTACTGCTTTCCGGTTGTACCTTTGCTGCGGATCACCATTATCTGTTTCCACAGCAGCTGTCCGATGCCATTGATGTTCAGGTTGAAGCATCAGAACAATTAGGGATTCGGGTCATGCTGACCCGAGGTTCCATGAGTCTGGGTGAAGATTCTGGTGGCTTGCCACCGCAGCATACCGTACAGGATATGGACACCATTCTGCTGGACTCAGAACGGTTGGTGCAGAAATATCACCAGCGTAGTGCTGATGCGATGGTCAATATTGCGCTTGCACCATGTTCACCATTTTCAGTCACCCAAGAAATTATGCGAGAAAGTGCTGCACTGGCAGAAAAACTGGATGTACGTCTGCATACCCATCTGGCCGAAACACTGGATGAAGAAGAATTTTGTCTGTTTAAATTTGGCATGCGCACCGTCGATTATCTGGAAAGTGTAGGCTGGCTTAATTCCAGAACCTGACTGGCGCATGGCATTCATTTTGATGCCGATGAGATCCAACGCTTAGGGCGGGCTCAAGTCGGTATCTGTCATTGTCCGCATTCCAATATGCGTCTGGCTTCAGGGATTTGTCCAACCATGGATCTACTGGAAGCAGGAGCAGTCATTGGTCTAGGTGTGGATGGCTCTGCTTCGGGTGATGCGTCTAACCTGATTCTGGAAGCTCGGCAGGCGATGTATTTACAACGTTTAAAATATGGTGCAGAAGTGATTACGCCTGAACGTGCTTTAACCTGGGCCACACAAGGCTCGGCACAGGTACTGGGACGTGAAAAGCACCTAGGACAAATCGCAGCAGATTTTCAGGCAGATTTAGCTTTTTATAGTCTGGATGATGTGCGTTTTTCAGGGATTCATGATCCGATTGCCGGCCTGTTACTGTGCGGTGCAGACCGTGCCGAACATGTCATGGTGAATGGACAATGGGTCGTTAAAGACCGGGAAATCCTGAATCTGGATCTTGAAGCGGTTCAGGCTGCACATCGTCAGGCAGCGAAAGCTTTACTTGCGGCCTAAAAAATCTATTAGCGAATTGCTGTTATTTAAATATAAAAAGCCCTTCGATATGAAGGGCTTTTTGCCAAGAGATTAAACGCAGAATTAATCTAAAGGATTGCCAATAATATTGCTGATAATCCCTTTCATGATATGCGGTCCCTGCTCTTTACGCAGTTCCTCATACCATTCTTTGGTCACGGCTTCATCTTTCATATGTGTCACATCACAGCGTTTACGTGCACGCAAGACCAGCTCATTGGCACGCTCATTGCGTTTGTTCTGATAGCGTTTCAAGGCATCTTCCAGACCCAGCGTATTAATCTGTAAAGAACGAGCCAGATAGATTGCATCTTCCATGGCCTGGCAACCACCCTGACCAATATCCGGTGTGGTGCTATGTGCGGCATCACCAACAATTACAACACGACCTTTATAGAACTGGGCAAACGGTTCAATATCATGAATTTCAACCCGATTGGTTTTCTGTTCATCCAGCGCGTCAATCAGATGCTGAACCGGCGCACACCAACCTTCAAAATACTGTTTCAATAAGGTTTTATATTCTGCCCGATTATTCTCTAAACCGACCGGCAACGGTACATCAAAGAAGAAATAGAATTTTCCGTCTGCCACAGGCATCAGCGAAACGCGCTTACCTTGTCCGACAAATGTGGTCCATTGATCTGCTGGAGTAAGCTTTTCTGAAATTTCTACCAGACCATTCCAGTTGACATAACCGGCATAGCGACGAGAAACCTGTTCGCCCAGTACATAGGCACGGGTAATGGAATGGGTTCCATCTGCGCCAATCAGTAGGTCTGTTTTAATTTCTGTACCATCCGCAAATTTAACCAGAACACCGTCTTTCTGTTCTTGCAGCTCAACCATCTTCTTGCCCAGCTGAATATCTTCACGGCCAAACTCGTCCATCAACATGTTCTGTAAATCAGCACGTGCCACCGGATATGGACGTTGTCCCACTTCTTCAATCAAAGGCAATAAACTGAACTGGGTCATGGTGTCGCCCGTCAAACCATCAATATAGGCCAGCTGATCCATCTGACCACCGAGCTTGGCCACCTGCTCAGTTAAGCCCAGATAATTCAAACATTTTACCCCATTTGACCAAAGTGAAATTGCCGCGCCCACCGGTAAAATCTTTTCTGCCTGTTCATAGATGGTGACTTTATGCCCAAACTTTTTTAGTGCAATTCCTGTGGTCAATCCCCCCATCCCTGCACCAATAATTGTAATCTCCATCTATATGCTCCTCTCAAAATTGTGTTTCTTCCTCCCTGTGTAGCTAAAAGCGTGCCATTTCGAAAATAATGCACTGATTTTTCTCAAAAGTTGGCACAAGCCGTGCATTCATCTATTCATTAAAAACCTGTTTTTATAAGGTCTTTCAGCAGAATTACAGACTTTTATAAAAAATTAGATTCACGTTAAACATAATTTGAATGGAAGATAGTTATGGCAACATTATTTGCACCCATTTTCGAGATCCCTGCCCATATCCAGCAGCTTACCAACTTGGCTGATAGCCGGATTGGTGCAGAAATTCTTGAATGTTCAGATGATTTTTTTGCTGAAGCAAAACGAATGTTGCAATTTGATGCACCAATTTTTGTTGAAGATAAATTTGATAATCATGGCAAATGGATGGACGGCTGGGAAACCCGCCGCAAGCGTCATGCCGGCTATGACTGGGCGATTGTCAAACTGGGGGTAGCTGGAACCATCAAAGCACTAGATATTGATACCACATTCTTTACCGGAAACTATCCAGCTTCTGCTGCAGTTAAAGCCTGCTATGCACCAAATGGTGACTTAAGCACCGCAACTTGGCACTCAATTTTACCAAACAGTATATTAGGTCCGAGCCAGCATCATATTTTTAATATTGATTCAGACGAAGTCTTTACACATGTACGCCTAAATATTTTCCCTGACGGGGGTGTAGCTCGCTTTAAAGTCTATGGTGAAGTAAAAATTCAGGTTCAGGACAGCAATCAGGTGATTGATCTGGTCGCTCTGGAAAATGGCGGTCGTGTCATTGCCTATAGTGATGCGCACTTTGGTCATCCACGTAATCTGATTAATCCGGGGCGTGGCATCAATATGGGTGATGGCTGGGAAACCAAGCGCCGTCGTGCACCCGGCTTTGACTGGTGTATCTTGGCTCTGGGTCAGAGTGGTCAGATTGAAAAAATTGAGATTGATACCGCGCATTTTAAAGGTAACTTTCCTGCTCAAGTCTCTATCCAAGCGATTTATATTGAAGATGCGACTGACCAGCAGTTAATTCCGCAAAGTATGTTCTGGCCATTCCTGCTTGAAGCACAAGAGATGCAGATGGATCATATTCATAGCTTTGTTGAGGAAATCTTAAAACAGGGAAAAATTTCTCATATTCGGGTGAACATGATTCCGGATGGTGGCATTAGCCGGATTCGACTGTGGGGAAAAGTTGCCTGAGTAATTATATCTATGAGCATGCAAACCATAAAAATACAGCCCTTAACTGCTGAAAGTTTCTTGCCTTATGGCGAGGTCATTGCCTGCGAAGGCAATGATTTTTTCCATATTAATGATCAGCAGACCGAGCGTTATCATGCTCTGGCGGTTGCTGAAACAGATGCTAAAGTTGGTCTAAGTATTTTTAGAAATATTCAGACTACAGCCATTCCCTTTGCAATCGAAATGCTGGAACGTCACCCTGTCGGTTCACAAGCGTTCATCCCGATGCAGGGCCAGAAATTTCTAATTGTGGTTGCGCCTAATCTGGATCATGAAAAGCCTGATCTCAGTCAAATTCAGGCTTTTATCAGTAATGGTACACAAAGTGTAAATTACCGTGCCGGTACCTGGCATCATCCTTTGCTGACCTTTGAAGCTCCGAGTGATTTTGTGGTGATCGATCGGATCGGCACTGGTCCAAACTGTGATGTTTATACTTTTCCTGAAAAGATTTTTATCGAAAATTAAGCCCATTAAAAAGCCCTTATTGATAAGGGCTTTTTAATTTCTTATTTCTTATTTTAGAAATGATATTTCACTAAAGCACTCACGTTATTTTCATCTGCATCCGGAATACCGTATTTGTTATTCCAAACCGAATGCTCAATACCGAGATATAAATTGGTGTCAGGAGAAATATGCTTGCCGACATTCCATTTCCACTGAGTCGTCCAGTTCATCTCGCTCGCATGATCATCTTCAGCAGTTGACCAGTCCAGGAAGCCATCTACCAGGAATTCTTCTGTACCCAGTTTAAATGGCACACCATAGGTCAAGGTGAGCTGATAGTCGTCTTCCATATTTTCGTTATTTACACGATAAAGATTCACGCTGGCATAATTGAATTTTGGAATAGCCAGGTCGAAACCTACACCGTACAGGAAGTTATCAAAACCTTCACCACCTTCCCAAGTCGTTGCGACCAGCACATCTTTCACTGGACCGAATGCCAGCTTTTGACCTGAAACTTCACCCAGACTTAAACGTGGTGAAAATTCAAAATAGCTTGATTTAATATCATCGGAACCACGCATACGGTCAATGAAAAAGAAGACATCTGCATATTTAACTTTTGCAGCGTATTCAACAGTTAGGGTTGCCTGTTTTTTATCTACAACTTCATAGTTTTCCCCATAAAGCCCAGTAACGCTAAAATCCTGCCAGACTGGTTTTGCCTGTGCAGATGCTGCACCCCATGCAAGTAATGTTGCAGCAGCAACTTGAGTAAATTTCATAAATAAGGTTCCCCAATGGAATTAAAAATCTCATTCTGGATTAAGCAAGAACAAAGCCAACTTTTTTAATTTTTGATAAAAAAGCCCATGACTGGCATGGGCATATGGAGGAAATCATACTTTAATGCAGCGTTTCTGCAATCTTTTCCGGAACCTCTGTTTTCGACTTGAACATTTGCAGATGATTAAACAGAATGTTTAAAAGGATCGCCATTAAACAGGTTGAACTGATGCCAGAATGAAATAGGGTTTGAAACCATTTTGGAAAATTAGCATAGAAAGAATAGTCAATAATCGGGATCATGCCGGCTGCAATTGAAGTTGCAACAATAATCAAATTCTTTTGCTCGTTATAATCAATTTTTGCCAGAGTTCGGATGCCGCTTGCAGCCACTGTACCAAATAGCACCAATCCTGCACCACCAAGTACCGGAACCGGAATTGCGGCGATTAGTCGGCCCATAATTGGAAGTAATCCCAAAACCACTAAAATCATACCGCCAGCAGCGACCACAAAACGGCTTTTAATCCCGGTAATGGCTACCAGCCCGACGTTCTGTGCAAAAGCACTTTGCATGAATGAACCAAAAATCGGTGCAACTGCACTTGAGAACATATCTGCACGCAGACCATTGGAAATACGTTCTGAATCTACTTTGGTTCCAACAATTTCACCTACAGCAATAATATCAGCTGTTGTTTCAGTCATAATCACCAGCGTCACGATCAGCATGGAAATGATTGCACTGAGTTCAAAAGTTGGCATGCCGAAAGCAAAGAAACTCGGAAATTGTACCCATGCACCATTGCCGACTTTACTAAAATCGCCAAAACCAAACAGATAAGCCAGCATTGAACCCAATACGATCGCCAATAAAATAGACAGGCGACGAATCGAGGCATTTCTACTCAAGTTTAGACAGATCACAATGGCCAAGGTCATCACGGCCAAACTGATATTTTCTACACTTCCCCATTCAGGTGCATTTTTATTGCCCCCCATCATCCAGCGAACGGCTACGGGTAAAAGTGATAAACCGATAATCGTGATCACACAGCCGGTCACGACTGGCGGGAAAAAACGGATAATTCTAGAAAAATAAGGCGCAAGGAAGAAACCAATTAATGAAGCTATGATGACTGCACCATAAACAGCTGATAAGCCGCCACCTGTAGTTACAATCGCCACCATCGTCGCCACACCCGCAAAGGAAACCCCTTGTACCAGTGGCAATTTAGCCCCGATATATTTCACTCCAATGGTTTGTAAAATCGTAGCCAGACCGCCAACAAACAATGCAGCCGCAATCAATAAACCGATTTGTGTAGCTTCCAAACCTGCGGCAGTACCCACAATGAGTGGTGGTGCGATAATACCACCGTACATGGTCAATACATGTTGCAAGCCATAGGCTGCACTTTTGCCTGCGCCCAGATATTCATGTTCTGGTGAAATGTTGGTGCTTTGTTCTGTCATTCTTTTTCTCTCCCTGAAAGCTTGAATAAAAAAATCAGCTTCCGCGATATGTGGAGTACGCGAATGGGCTGATCAGTAAAGGAATATGAAAGTGCTGAGAGGCATCTTTCACCTGAAAATGAATGACTGCTTTAGGAAAGAAAGTTTCTAGACCTAAGCCTTCAAAATAATCAGAAGTAGCAAATTCAAGACTGTATTTACCTTCCTCAAATTCGGTTAAACCAAAATCTGTGACTCGACCATCTGCATTGGTAAATGCTTTTCCGAGTAATTCACCTTTTTCATCAAAGAGTTTGATTAAAACATGTGCTGCAGGTTTGCCGAGATGCGTATCTAAGATATGAGTGCTGATCATGCTTGCAGCTCCTGTGACAGTCTTAATAAAGCGATTTCCGCCAGTTGCGTATGAACAATACCTTTTTCAGTTTCCGGATCATTAACTAAACGGTCTTTCAAGGCATTCAGCACTTCTTGGCTATTTAAACCAGCCGCTTTAATCAGGAAGATATAGCCATATTTTTTTTCATAAGCAATATTGCCTTCTAGCAAAGCTTGCTGAGTTGCTTCGTCCTGAGTTATCGCAGCCTGTTCACGATTGGAAAAGTTTTTTTCAACTTCGCTTAATTCAGCCTGTGCCTTTTTTTCACCAATACGTGGATGATTATCCAAAGCTGCTTTGATTTCGTCCCAGGTCCAGGTTGCAGCCTGTTGTCTGGCTATATTCAATACATCTTCAACAGATGCATAAGGACGCTTTGCTTCAATCTGGGTCGACCAGCTCGGTATTTGCACACAGTGCTTTAAAAAGGTAATGGCCTCTTCTGGAGATGCCTGATTAAATTCAACGAGTTGCACTATTAAATCGCCTGATGATATTCATTTTTTGTTCAGTACAGGTTTTGCAATAACAGTGCCAAATCTTTTTGATCTTATATTTTTATATGATGTATAAAGCAAAAAAAGAGAACTCAAGGTTCTCTTTTTTAATATATTTTTCTCAGTTTGGTGCGTGATATTTATACCAATGTGCTGCAATATCACCCCGTCGGCAAATCCACACCTTTTCATGACCTTGCACATAATCGAGGAACTTTTGTAGGGCTTTGAAGCGTCCCGGCCGCCCTAAAATACGACAATGCATCCCAATCGATAACATTTTTGGTTCAGTTTCACCTTCAGCATAGAGCACATCAAAGGCATCTTTTAAATATTGATAGAATTGCTCCCCACTATTAAAGCCGCCCGGTGAACTAAATTTCATATCATTGCTTTCTAAAGTATAGGGGATGATCAAATGAGGGCGTGTTTCCCCTGCCTGATTGGTCAATGTGCTCCAAAATGGCAAGTCATCTCCGTAGTTGTCGCAGTCATATTGAATCTGAGGAAATTCAGCCAGTAATTGACGGGTATTTGGACTATCCCGACCGGTATACCAACCAATCGGTGCTTCGCCGAACAGGGTTTCCAGTACGCTAATCGCCTGATCCATATACTGGCGTTCAAGTTCAATCGGCATGTCCTGATAATGCACCCAGCGCTGACCATGTGACACTACATCATAATTGGCTTCTTTAATCGCTTCGACTATATAAGGATTGCGGATTAAAGCCATCCCAACCCCAAAAATAGTCATCGGCAGATTACGCTTTTTAAACTCATTGTGAATCCGCCAGAAACCTGCACGTGAGCCATATTCATACATAGAATCCATCGACATGTGTTTGTCTGGAAAGCTGGCTGCGCCAATAATGTCAGATAGAAACTGTTCTGAACCGGCATCACCATGTTCAATGTGGTTTTCACCACCTTCTTCATAATTCAGTACAAACTGAACTGCGACACGGGCCTGATTAGGCCATTCTACTTTTGGTACATCGCCATGATAGCCAATCAAATCACGTGAATAAGGCTGGTTTCGAATTTGACCTATGAGTTCTTGTCCGCGTAGATATGTGCTGGTCACGTTTAATCCCTGATGTGTTATATCAAACAGTAAAATTGAATAAGCGTGACAAGCAATTTATGCGCCAAAAAGGTTCATTAAATTTTCATGAAGTTTCATTAATAGTTCGATCTAATCTAGGATGATTAGGAACTGTAAGACCATAATTATTGAATATTCTTTCTACTCTAAAATAGGGAATTTTATTTTTACTACATATCTTTTTAAGTTTTTCCTCATCTTTGGATGAAATTTTAATTCCACCAATTACAGTACAAATTAAATCTGTATAAGGAATTTTTTGGATCGGTTCATTTGTATAAGGTCTTAAAATTCTAAACTCTTTTTCATAGCTCCATTCTTCAGATTTCGTTGTATAGATCTCTAATATTTTCCATTTAGGGTTTAAACGATCCTTTAATGTAATTAGTGGCATTTCATTAGAATATCTTATAGGAATAGGTAAAAAGTTCTTATATTTTTGACTAGATATAAGCATATCTCTTTTATGAAATTTAAATTCTGTTAAAAAACCTTTATGAAAATCTGCATAATGAGACCACATAAGAATATTAAGTGGGTTGTGGTTTAAGCAGCAGATTCCCATGCGACTATTAATATCTTGAAAATAACTAAGGTTATTTATATCTTTAGTTTCTATCTCTTTTAATTGTTTAGCTAACTTTTGTGCCTCCTCCATAGCTATATTTATACGGCAGTATTTCCAAAATATATTTTGTACTTCTTCCGCTGAGTGATGGTAACTATCATCCACAGCATACACACAGTCTAAAGGATCATTAAATTTTTCAGGCTTTGTAAAACTTATAGTCCCTTCTGTTAGAAGCTTTAATCGACTATCAGTAATAGGCTGATGTTTATATAAATATATGTAGTTTTCATCTTGATAAACGAATGGATATTCTAAAATATTGAGCAAATTAGCAAACTCTATCTAATCTATTGAATTAGTAATCTATATACTTTTTAAACATACTCATCAAGATCAAAAATAAGAAAATACCCCTCATCCTAACCTTCTCCCAAAGGGAGAAGGAACTTTCCAAGAATTTATTTAAATAGTGGAAATTCCCTCTCCTTTAAGGAGAGGGTCAGGGAGAGGTAATTAAAACAAGAAATACCTTTGCGCCATCGGCAACACTTCCGCTGGCTCACAAGTCAAATGCACACCATCAGCACGAACTTCATAAGTTTCTGGATGCACTTCCATCACAGGACAGTAATTATTATGTTTCATATCCTGTTTAGTTACCTGGCGTGTCGCCT
Source organism: Acinetobacter sp. YH12235 (assembly GCF_013417705.1). Classification (NCBI taxonomy): domain Bacteria; kingdom Pseudomonadati; phylum Pseudomonadota; class Gammaproteobacteria; order Moraxellales; family Moraxellaceae; genus Acinetobacter; species Acinetobacter sp. YH12235. The sequence goes on from NZ_VPDL01000031.1 coordinate 20,666, forward strand.
TACATGGTGAAATCAACTTTTTCAGACCTAATTTTTCATGTACGCCATTCTCAATTGCGACTTGCGACAAGAACGTAATACAGGTGTTATGCACTCCACGCGGATAAGCCCCAAACATTGGACGATAATGCACAGGCTGTGGCGTTGGAATAGAAGCATTAATATCACCCATCGGCGCTGCTGCAATCATCCCACCTTTGATAATCATGGATGGTTTCACCCCAAAGAATGCAGGTTTCCACAATACCAGATCAGCTAACTTACCTTCTTCAACAGAGCCAATTTCATGGCTTAAACCGTGAGTAATTGCAGGATTAATCGTATATTTGGCGATATAACGTTTAACCCGATTATTGTCCCTATAGGCTGTATCACCTTCCAAAGGCCCACGTTGCACTTTCATTTTATGCGCCGTTTGCCAAGTCCGTAAAATTACTTCACCCACACGACCCATCGCCTGAGAGTCTGATGACATCATGGCAATCGCACCCATATCCTGCAATATATCTTCTGCAGCAATGGTTTCGCGTCGGATACGGCTTTCTGCAAAGGCCACATCTTCTGCAATCGCTGGATCTAAATGGTGACAGACCATCAACATGTCTAAATGTTCATCGATGGTATTGACGGTATATGGACGAGTTGGATTAGTTGAAGATGGCAATACATTCGGTTGACCAATGGCTTTTAGAATGTCCGGTGCATGTCCGCCACCTGCACCTTCAGTATGATAAGTATGAATGGTTCGATTTTTAAAAGCTGCTAAAGTTTCTTCTAGAAAGCCACTTTCGTTTAGTGTGTCAGTGTGAATCGCGACCTGCACATCGTACTGGTCGGCCACAGTCAGACAGTTATCAATCGCTGCTGGTGTCGAGCCCCAATCTTCATGCAATTTTAAACCCACTACACCAGCTTTAATTTGTTCTGCAATTGGCTCTGGCTGGCTCAAGTTACCTTTACCCAATAAACCAATATTCATTGGTAAATCATCAATCGCTTGTAGCATTGTGGCAATATGCCAAGGCCCTGGAGTCACGGTTGTCGCAGAAGTTCCAGCTGCCGGACCTGTACCGCCGCCGACCATCGTGGTTGTGCCAGACATCAGTGCCGTTTCAACTTGCTGCGGACAGATCCAGTGAATATGGGTATCAATTCCGCCAGCTGTTAATATTTGTCCTTCGCCAGCAATGACTTCTGTAGCCGCGCCAAGTGGAATAGTAATATTTGGCTGAATATCCGGATTACCGGCTTTACCGATTTTCCAGATTCGACCATTTTTTAAGCCTATATCTGCTTTAACAATGCCCCACCAGTCGACAATCAGCGCATTTGTAATGACAGTGTCAGCCACTTCAGATGACAAAAGTTGTGATTGACCCATACCATCACGAATGACCTTGCCGCCACCAAATTTAACTTCTTCACCATAAGTGGTGAAATCCTGTTCGACTTCAATGAATAATTCAGTATCAGCTAGACGAACACGATCTCCTACAGTCGGTCCAAACATTTCGGCATAAGCACGACGTGACATTTTCATGATTTATAAACCTTTATAATTCTGCTGCAATTTTTATGAATCGAGCTTGCCCATGATTCGCCCGGCGAAACCGTAAACCTCACGTTTACCTGCTAGTGCAACCAATTCCACATCACGTTTTTGCCCTGGCTCAAAACGAATCGCCGTACCAGCAGCAATATTTAAGCGAAAGCCTTTGGCCAGCTCACGATCAAATTGCAAGGCATCATTGGCTTCAGCAAAGTGAAAGTGTGATCCGACCTGAATCGGTCGATCACCAATATTAGCAACAGTCACTTTCAAGATTTCCCGACCGACATTCATTTCAATATCGCTCTCAGGTGTAAAAATTTCCCCTGGAATCATATGCTGCTCCTATACGATCGGTTGATGGACAGTGACCAGTTTTGATCCATCTGGAAAGGTTGCCTCGACCTGCACTTCTGCAATCATTTCCGGAATGCCTTCCATGACATCATCACGTGTCAGTAAAGTCGTACCGTAATGCATCAACTCACTGACCGTCATGCCATCACGCGCACCTTCAAGCAATGCCGCAGAAATATAGGCAATGGCTTCTGGATAATTCAGTTTTAAACCACGAGCTTTACGACGCTCTGCCACCAGACCCGCAGTAAAAATCAGCAGTTTATCTTTTTCTGTAGGATTGAGTTCCATAACTGGTTCCTCATTGATATATATGTATTTCTAAGCAAAATATGTGCAAGATTCGATATTTGGTGTTCTCTCCCTTTGGGAGGGAGTTAGAGGGAGGGTTTTAATAAATGTTTAATCACCTCTCCCTAACCCTCTCCTATAAGGAGAGGGAATTAAAGGATTACGTCCGCCAAATCCTCGGAAATGCCTCATCCAGACCGAACCAGTAACGTCTTAATCGAGCGCGAATTGCAGCAAAACCATCATGGCATTGACGGACATCATCTCCCAGAAAACGTGCACTAATTACATCGCTAAGCAAAGTCAAGGTAATCGGTACATCCATCCGCATAATAAGCTCACGAATTAAATCGAGATGCTGTTCCAGATAAAAACTCGCGCGATATTTTTCAGGCGGTACAGCCCAGAAGCTACCCATCACCGCATGTCCATTCATACCTAGACATGAACTGAGCCAGCGGTCATTGCCCTTAAAATTCAAGGTGTCTGCAACCAGCAATATGTCTTTGCGCCAAAGCTGAAACCGGTTTTGATAAGCTCCCTGTGCAAACTGCTCATCTCGTGCCTGACGGCCGATCACCAGCATATCCCAACCAATAAAACTGGCTGCTGCATCTAAGTGGACGATTGTTTCGGAACTGGCATTAGCGCCATCAAATAGCATGGTTTCTTGAGGCAGCCATTCAAAAATCGCATTGTCATTTAAACGGATATGAATGTGCTGAAAGGCCTGCTTGCCATTGGTTCTGTACCACTTACCCGCACCTGGTGTGGTCACCAAGGCATGAGCATTAGCATCTACCTGCATATCAAAAGTGAGATGATCCCCACCGGCAATCCCTGCTGGCGGATGCACGATAATGGCATGACAGATTCCGTTAGATTCAGGCCATAACATTTTCTGGATGCGTACCGGTCCATGATGCTTGCGGTGCTGCAAAATGGTTCGCGTAGTCTGTTGCTGCGCCTGAAATCCCATTTCCAGACGTGCATACCATAAGTTCTGCTGCGTGCTTTTTTCTGCCAGTTCGTGCATCAACAAATCAACTCAATTTCATCTGCGAATAATTAACGAAGCATTAAGCCAAGCCAATGACAGCAACAACTGCAGCTAAACCACCAACGATCTGCTTGCCATAAGGCACATATTTTTTCACGAATGCACCCAGAGCCAAGCCTGCACCATAAATCAAAGCCATTGCTGAAACCATGCCAACAATTAATAGCGATACATGACCACCTTGACCCAATTCACTTCCATGCGCTACGCCGTGGAAGCTGGCCAATAAGATTGCAGCGACAGGCAAAACCTTATTCGATTTAGTCCACAGCGCAACAGCTAAAATGACCAGTGAAGCGATGATGCCTGACTCAGCCATTGAAGTTGAAAGCAGACCTTCGCTACCGAGCACAAAGCCTGCAACCATCGCTACTGCAAGACCGATGAGACCCGTGATTTTCCAGCGCTGATTTGTAGTCCACATCAATACACCAAAAGCAATTGCCATCATCAGGTGATCTAAACCGGTAAAAGGATGGACAAAGCCAGACCAGAATCCATTGTGATGGTCATGTCCCGCGTGAGCCATTGCCAACATAGGTAAAGCAGCAATACCTGCGACCAGTAACTGTTTGAATAGACGCATGATGAATTTCCCCTTAAGACTTAAATAAACCTTGTTTTTCGATAAAGCTGATAATCTCGTTCAAGCCATCTTGTGTTTTCATATTAGAAAATAAAAATGGTTTATCGCCACGCATCCGCTTCGCGTCCTGATCCATCACCTCCAGGCTGGCACCGACCATTGGCGCCAAATCTGTTTTATTGATAATCAGCAAATCCGACTTGGTAATTCCAGGACCACCTTTACGTGGAATCTTCTCGCCACCGGCAACATCGATCACATAGAGAGTTAGATCGGACAATTCGGGACTAAAGGTTGCCGCAAGGTTATCGCCACCACTTTCAATAATGATCAGCTCTAGTCCATCAAACTTTTCACACAAATCATCAATCGCAGCCAGGTTAATGGACGCATCTTCACGAATCGCAGTATGTGGACAACCACCTGTTTCTACACCGACAATGCGGTCTGGCGACATCGCTTCATGACGGGTTAAAAAGTTCGAGTCTTCTTTAGTGTAGATGTCATTGGTCACCACTGCCATATTGTATTTTTCACGCAGTGCAAGACATAAATTCAGGGTTAAAGCGGTTTTACCTGATCCAACCGGACCACCAATTCCAACGCGTAATGGACTACGTTCTGACATGTTGATTTCCTTTATTACATTTTCTATGCACCAGTTTTAATGATGCTTTTCAATTTTTTTACTGCTAATCTAATCTGAAAATTAAGACCGAAATAAGCGTGAATACTGGGTTTCGTGCGACATGCTTAACATGGCATATTGCGGTAATGCGCTGCTGATTTCATGATCGTCCAAAGCTAATGCAACCTGTACAGCTTCAGGAATTTCCTGATGTAATTGCCAGATAATCCGCTGCCCGCTCATTTGCCCGAGTGGAATGGTTTTTACTGCTGCCAGCACCTGATTTTCCAAAACTGTAAAGCTATAAGCAGTTAAGACATCGGCAAGATCTAAGCCTAGCTCACCACATAAATGTGCATACACCGGCACAAACCCTAATTGCTTTTTTACGCTCGGCGGCTGCTTTAACACATCTCTAATCCATGCATTCAAGGAAAATGCCAACTGCTGTGATTCAGCCAGTAATTCTTTGGATTCTCGGCTCGCGCGGTATAGCTCTGCCCAATACTGAAACTGTTCAGGATCATTAAAAGACTCCACCAGACGCTTGAGTACGGGAAGCTCAAAACGCACCAGCAGCATTTCCAATACTTCTTGGAAATAGCTCACACAAGAGGCTTCATCATGCACCATGCCTTTTTCAATCGCGCTTTCCACCCCTTGTGAATAACAGTACGCTCCAATCGGCAACGCCGTTGAAGATAGAGTCAGCAAGCTGAGCAGCTGAGACGCATTAGTGATGGACATGATGTAACGCCTTGATTGGGCTTAAACGGTGGTCATGCTGATGCTGTGCATAAGCCCCACTTTCAGGTTCAAATGGGTGCATGACTTCATTAACTTCAAGACCTAAACCTTGCACCATTTCAGCCAGTACATGATCTGGTTCAAAGTACAATGCAGTAGGTGTGAGCATTAGAGGAACATGACGATTCCCCAGATGATAGGCTGCTTTCAATAAGTCAAAGCTATTGTCCGTAGTCACCTGAATCAATTTTTCAGGCTTCGCATCGACCCGAAGAATGTCACCCTGTTCAGTTGCTATAAAAGAACCACTACGCAAGATTCCAGTACGTGGTAAATCTGCACCAATATCGACACCATTTTTTAAAGTTGCACGAAAACGGCTCTTTTGTCGTGTATCGAATGTGAGTTCAAGAGACTCAAAATCACTTTCTGGTGCAATGTTTTCCAAACGTTGCGTATAAATTTTCATAACTACCCTACTGATGCTGATAAATCCTGTATTTGTTCCAAATTGAAACCAAATAATTTTTAGCATTTAAAATTTGCATCAAAATAAAGCAGTTATCGTGCCAACTTGGTTTGTTAAAAGATCTAAAATTGAATGAAAGATAAAATCTCAATTTTTTTTGTTGAGCTAATCCGTAAGTTAAATTATTTTCTTGATTCAAAAATTTAAGCTAATATCTCTACAATTATTAAATAAGAATATGAGAGATAAATGGCAAAATTCTTAAATACAAGCGGCACAAATTTCTTTTTAGAAGAACTCATTAAAAATGCCAAAGAACGTCTAATTTTAATTAGCCCATATTTGCGTCTCAATGATCGTATTAAAGAGCTATTGGAAGACAAAGATCGGCTAAAAATTGATATCCGTATTGTTTACGGTAAAAGTGATCTGCATCCTGATGAAATTAAATGGATGCAAAAACTGGATTATGTGCGTCTAAGTTTTTGTAAAAATCTACATGCAAAATGCTATTTGAATGAATCAGAGTGCATCATTTCAAGCTTGAATCTCTATGAATTTAGCCAAGTGAATAACAATGAAATGGGGATTCTAATCCGCAAGTACGAAGATAATGATGTATTTAAAGAAGCTTATGAAGAAGCACAACGGATTATTCGAATTAGTGATGAAGTCCGTATTACTTTAGATGAGGTAAAAGCAGAGACCATCCCAACTGAAGAGAATAAATCAGAAGAAAATACAGCGTTCACGAAGCTGACCACAGCGAAGCTTGCAGCAAAACTAGGCTTAAAAACAGCAGACACTTTTGAGAAATTGATTGCCAAAGGTTATCTAACACTCAATGAAAATGGAAAGCATTTTTTAACAGATGAAGGTAAATCTGCAGGTGGAGAATTCCGAACTGGACAATATGGCATGTATTTTTTATGGAGTGAGAATACAGAGATTTAATTATATTTATAAATCCCTCCAAACCTCCCTTTGTAAAAGGGAGGCTTTAAAAGCAGTATGACTAAATTGCCACCAGATCCCGAATCCCTTTTTCTGGCATTTCACTTCCAATACCTTGAGCAATCACTTGCCCACGTGCCATGACGGTATAACCATCTGCCAGTTCTTCAGCAAAGTCATAGAACTGTTCTACCAGAACAATTGCCATTTCACCGCCATCAGCCAACTTACGAATTACCCGACCAATATCTTTAATGATAGATGGCTGAATCCCCTCAGTCGGTTCATCCAAAATGAGCACACGCGGTTCAGATGCCAATGCGCGAGCAATCGCCAGTTGTTGTTGCTGGCCACCGGATAAGTCACCGCCGCGTCGATACTTCATTTCTTCTAATACCGGAAAAATCTCATAAAGATGTTCCGGAACTTTACGGGTTTTGGCTCCTTTAAATTTCGCCATGCCAATCAAAATATTTTCTTCTACTGTTAGGGTTGAAAAGATATCTCGTCCTTGTGGCACATAAGCCAAACCTGCCCGTACCCGCTGTTCAGGACTCAGTTTGGCAATATCTTTGCCATCTAAAAGGATCTGACCTGATTTGATGGGCAAAATTCCCATCAGACATTTCAGTAATGTCGTTTTACCAACACCGTTACGACCCAAAACCACTGAGCACTCACCGACAGGCGCATTGAAAGACACATCACGTAAAATGTGACTACCGCCATAAAACTGATTTACATCTTTAACATCTAGCATCAGTCAGCCCCTTAACGTCCAAGATATTTTTCAATGACCTCTTCATTGGCCTGTACTTCTGCCAATGTGCCTTCGGCTAAAATCGCCCCTTGTGCCAGCACCGTGACTTTTTCACTAATAGTATCGATGAAGCTCATATCGTGTTCGACCACCACCAGCGTATGATTTTTTTTCAGCTCCAGACAAAGTTCAGCAGTCCGTTCGGTTTCGGCATCGGTCATCCCTGCCACTGGCTCATCCAGTAAAATGAGTTTTGGACGTTGCATCAGCAGCATACCAATTTCCAGCCATTGCTTCTGACCGTGCGATAAAAGCCCTGCAGGTTTGTGAATAAATTCCTGCAAGCGGATTTGCTGTAACGATTCATCCAAGGCATTTTGTGCATCCGGATCGAGCTTGCTGAAAAAGCTTTTTTTAACACGTTTATCTTTAGGTGCAGCCAAGAGCAGATTTTCCATCACGGTGAAATTTTCAAACACCGTTGGTTTCTGGAATTTACGCCCGATGCCAGCTTCTGCAATTTCTTCAGTACTCATTTTCGCCAGATTATAGGTTTGGCCAAAAAATGCAGAACCTTCAGTAGGACGGGTTTTCCCGGTAATGACATCCATCAACGTGGTTTTACCCGCGCCGTTTGGCCCAATGATGCAGCGCAATTCACCTTCTTCGATATACAGCGATAAATCATTTAAGGCACGGAAAGCATCAAACCAGACACTGACTTTTTCCAGATAAAGTGCGATCCCATGGCTAAAATCTGGCCCTTGCTCTTTTGGTCGGCCATAGCCTTCAGAAGCATGGCCGCCATGAGGTTGTAAAATTTCACTCATTCGCTACGCTCCTTTTTAAAACGGTCAAATAATCCAATCACGCCTTTAGGCAGGAAGATGGTGACCACAATAAATAATGCCCCCAGAATTAATAACCAGGCTTCTGGATAAGCGACAGTAAAGTAAGTTTTAACTGCATTAATTAAGCCTGCACCCAGGATCGGACCGATCAAGGTACCGCGACCGCCAGCCGCTACCCAGACTGCCATTTCAATCGAGTTCACCGGATTCATTTCGCTCGGATTAATAATCCCGGCTTGTGGTACATACAGTGCACCAGCGATACCTGCAATCACAGCAGATAATACCCAGGCTGAAAGCTTGTACCATAAGGTGCGGTAACCAAGATATTGCAGACGATTTTCACTATCACGAATCGCGCCAAGCACACGACCATAAGGTTTATTCATTAAATGGCGTAGACCAACAAAGCACAGCAATAACACCAGAGCCGTGATAAAACATAGGCTGGCACGCATTGGTGCTGATGTGATGTCCATGCCTAAAATGGTTTTGAAACCGGTAAAACCGTTATTCCCGCCAAAGCCTGTTTCATTGCGGAAGAATAAAAGTGCTGCCGCAAAAGTCATCGCCTGAGTAATAATCGAGAAGTAAACGCCTTTGATTTTTGAGCGGAAAGCAAAGAAGCCGAAAATAAAGGCAATTAGTCCTGGTACCAAGACCACAAGTATCATGGCCCACCAGAAATGATTAGTCCCCACCCAAAACCAGGGTAATTCAGTCCAGCTCAGAAAACGCATAAAGTCAGGCAAGCCATCACCTGCTGATTGACGCATCAGGTACATCCCGAATGCATAACCACCCAAGGCAAAGTACAGGCCATGACCTAAACTTAAAATACCGGCATAGCCCCAGACCAGATCAAGTGCTAAAGCCACCAACGCCAGGCACATGATCTTTCCGATCAAAGTTACCCAGTAAGCAGACAGATGCAGGCTCGAATCTGCTGGCAATAAATGCAGCCATGGCAATGCCAATAAAATAACAAAACAGATCGCAATTGCGAGTGCGCTATAAGGTTTATCTGAAAGTAATGATGTGATTTTCATAGGCTTACTCCACAAAGCGTCCTTTAATGGCAAACAAACCTTGTGGGCGTTTCTGAATAAACAAAATCACAAGAACCAAGAGAATAATTTTCGCCAATACTGCACCCATACCAATTTCCAGTACGGTTCCACTGACACCTAGTCCCAAAGCGGCAAGAACTGCACCCCATACTTGACCAACACCACCGACAACAACCACAAGGAAAGCATCGATAATGTAGTTCTGGCCCAAATCTGGTCCAACATTACCCACTTGCGCCAAGGCACAGCCGGCAAGACCGGCAAGACCTGAACCCAGACCAAATGCCATCATGTCAATCCGGCTGGATCGGATACCGACAGCACGAGCCATTTGACGGTTTTGCGTTACGGCACGGACAAATAAACCAAAACGGGTTTTATTCAGTAGATAAACAAGTAGCAGCAAGACAGCTACAGTAAAGACAATAATTGCAATACGGTTATAAGGCAGCATCAGGCTTGGAGTAATCGAGATCCCGCCTGAAAGCCATGAAATGTTAGAAACTTCGACATTTTGTGCCCCAAAGATCATCCGCACCACTTGCATCAGGATCAGGCTCACCCCAAAGGTTGCCAATAAGGTTTCCAGTTGACGGCCATATAAAGGACGAATCACGGTACGTTCGATCAGCATGCCAATCGCTGCACTGACAATAAATGCCGCAGGAATCGCTGCGATCAGATACCAATCTACCAAACCACTAAAATGCGATTTAAAGAAACTTTGCACTACATAAGTGGTATACGCCCCGATCATGATCAGCTCGCCATGCGCCATATTAATGACACCAAGCAAGCCATATGTAATGGCTAATCCTAAAGCCGCAAGCAATAAAATACTGGCAGTACTTAAACCGGAAAATACATGTCCAGCCCATTCACTGGCCTGAATTCGGGTTTTGATACTACTTCTGGCATCGACCAGCGCTGCTTTTAAATCAGGATGCAGATTTGGCTGAGCCAGTTCATTTTGAACCAGTGCAAGAACGTCTGGTCTGTTGGAATCTTTTAAAACTTTTGCCGCTTCTATTTTGGTCAGGACATTTTCAGATTGATAATCCAGACGTGCTTTTAACTGGGCAAAACGTGATTTAACCGTATTGTTTTTTTCATTTAAATACATCTGATTGATGGCTTTAGCATCAAGTTCGGACAAGTTATTTTCCAGAATATCAATCGCCTCAAGTCGCTGAGAGGCTTCTTCTGAATTTAATTTCTTTTTTGCTAAACCAAAGGTCAGTGCTTTATTTAAGGTATTTACCAGCGTAATTTGCGATAAATCAGATGGCCAGGTTTCCACGGTTTTTCCGTCAGGATAGCTAACCAGTTTGTCTTCTGCTTCCAGAATATAAGTATTGCCTGAACTGTCAGTATAAAGCTGATCTTTTTCAACAAACTCTGCCAGCTGATCAAGTTGTTCAACACTGGCAGGCCACTGGTTTAATAAAGCACGACGAGTGGCAAAGTCCCCACGAACAAACTGCTGAATAGCATCAAGTGACTGTTGAGATGATTGCGATACGGTTGTTTCGCTAGATTGAGTTTCCGCATGCACCATATTGAGACACAAACACTGACTCAAAATTAAAAAAATGGCCGCGAGATTTAGGCGAGTGGACATGAGTGCCCTCCCTATTTATATATTTAACGCTGTCCCGTCCGGGAGATGAAAAACCAGAAAGGCCTACTGCCGGAGCAGCAGGCTTTGGAGGAAATTATTTAGGAATGTATGGGCTCCATGGCTCAGCAGCGATGGTTTTCGGAGTCTTATAAACCACGTCAAACTGACCATCACCACGGATCTGACCAATCATCACTGGTTTATGTAAATGATGGTTGTTAGCATCCATTTGTAACTGATAGCCAGATGGTGCATCAAAGGTCTGACCTGCCATCGCTTCACGAACTTTATCCACCTCAGTAGAACCGGCTTTTTCTACCGCCTGTTTCCACATATTGATACCCACATAAGTCGCTTCCATCGGGTCATTGGTCACAAACTTGTCTGCATTAGGCAATTTGTATTCCACGGCATACTGTTTCATCTTGCCGCTGAATTCAGTATTTTTCGGATTTTTCACGGACATGAAGTAGTTCCATGCCGCTAAATGGCCGACCAATGGCTTGGTATCAATACCACGAAGCTCTTCTTCACCTACAGAGAATGCCATAACTGGAATATCAGAAGCTTTAATGCCCTGGTTACCCAATTCACGATAGAACGGTACGTTTGAATCGCCGTTGATGGTTGAGATCACCGCAGTCTTTTTGCCTGCAGCAAATTTTTTCACATTGCCGACAATGGTTTGATAATTACTATGACCAAATGGTGTGTACTCTTCCATGATGTCAGCATCAGCAACGCCTTTAGATTTCAGGAAAGCACGAAGAATTTTGTTGGTGGTACGCGGATAAACATAGTCTGTACCTAGTAATACAAAGCGTTCTGCTTTACCGCCTTCTTCACTCATCAGATATTCAACAGCAGGAATCGCTTGCTGGTTAGGTGCAGCACCGGTATAGAAAATATTTTTAGACTGTTCCTGACCTTCGTATTGGACTGGATAGAACAATAAGCCGTTTAACTCTTCAACCACTGGCAATACCGATTTACGTGATACCGAAGTCCAGCAACCAAAGATGACCGCAACTTTATCCTGAGTGATGAGCTGACGTGCTTTTTCAGCAAATAGTGGCCAGTCAGATGCTGGATCAACGATAACCGGTTCAAGCTTTTTACCTAAGACCCCCCCATTGGCATTGATTTCATTAATCGCCATCAATGCTGTGTCTTTTAATGAAGTTTCAGAAATGGCCATCGTGCCAGATAAAGAATGTAAAATACCAACCTTAATCGTTTCCCCACTAGTTGCAGCTGCTTTCGGCTCAGAGGTAGCGGCCGTTTTATCTTCAGGCGACTTTGAACAACCTGTTAAAGTCAGTATTCCCAACATTGCAGCAACAATTAAATTTTTAGAAAACTTTTTTTGTTCGACTTTCATGTACTTCTCTCCAACCTTAGTTAGGCTTTTTTAGAAAATTTGAGAGAAGCTATTCAAATACTGTGCCACTTTTAATTTATAATTTTAACCCACTGAATTTCATTATGATTATCTATTTAAAATAAAAATAGAGATTAATTTTTGCACCAATAAATACATGTTGCCCTAAAATAGAAAATAAATTCTGAGGCGAAAAATCAATTAATTATCCTAAAAACACATCAAAATAGCGCAGCCTTTTAAATCAAAATATTAAAATGCTTACTAATGATGCATAAATAAAATGAGCAGAAAATACATCTGCTCATCAATATAATTTATTTTTCATCAATAAAATTTTGCATATGCTGCAAAACTTCCGCCGTCTTTTCACCATGTAGCCAGTGCCCTGCACTTTCAATCACTTCAACCTGTGCATGAGCAAACTGCTGATTGATGGCTTCAAAATGTTCAGGTGTAGAGATATACGATGAATTTCCACCTCTTAAGAATAATGCTGGAAGTTCATTTTTTTCTATCTTATTCCAAGCAGTAATATCTTCATAATGATCAAACAGTGCTTGCACATTAAACAACCACTGCTCTTTATTAAATGATTTTAAAAGAAACTGGATGACTATTTCCTCTTGAATATATTCACGCATAATTTTTGCTGCTTCATTTCGTGAAGCGACTTGCGCCTGTTGGACTGCAAACAAGGCTTTAAATATTTCAGAATGATGATTTTCTTGATATTGAATTGGCGTGATATCTAATACAACCAGTTTTTCAATCAGATCAGACGCCAGGTCTGCCAGCTTCATGGCAATTTTTCCGCCCATTGAATGCCCGACTGCAATAAATTTTTTAATATTTAAACTGGTTAAAGTTTCTAAAATATCTTCGGCCATGATTTGATAATTCACTTCATCAGAATGGCCAGATAAACCATGATTTCTGACATCAATTTGAATCGTAGTTGCCTGCTCTGAAAAATGTCGGGCTAACATACCTAAATTACTTAAACTACCAAATAAACCGTGAATAAATACCATTGGGGCTAAAGTTGATGTTTCATGGGTTTGTATTTGATAATTCAGGATCATTTGAGAATTCCGTGATTTCCTATGTTAGGTGTTAATAGTGGAGTTATATTGGAAGTTAATCAATTGCCAATGACATAATTTAAAATTTTGCTTAGGCTATTTTTATGGAAATAAAATATGCTTAGGCTAAATTGCAATATCTGCTCATAATTGAGTGTCACACTAGATCATTAATAAAAAAAATATTTTAAAATTTTTAGGAAATATACGAGTTTTAGAGGTTTATTTGGTATTAAGTTTTAATTATGGGATATGGATTTTGCGAGAATAAATATAAAGTAGAAAATTGCTTAGGCTATTTTAGCGTCCAATGATTTTACCGCCCTTCGTTTGAGTAAAAAAGAAACACATAAATATTTAATATTTCTTAATAAATCTCAAAAGTAGCTGATATATACCCGGTAAAATTTGTATATAAATATATTTTTATAAAGTTTGTTTAATGAGTAATTTAAAAAGCACTGAAATCCTTATGCTACGTATCAGAGTATTTATGCATTTTATAAGCAAGCTGAGAGTCGAAAAAACGAGCTAATTTTTTGGCCCTACCCTTTTGATTCATATACCTTCATTCAGGCCAACATCCCTAAATAAGAGTAAGCGTCCGCTGAACACACCTTATGAATTCATCCTATAAGCCTTAATTTAGTCCCCACTTAAAAACAAGTGGGGACTAAAATTTATGACTACAAATCACCAGACATCCATCGCATCTCTTGCGAA
>NZ_VPDL01000032.1:0-34617 GCF_013417705.1 Acinetobacter sp. YH12235
CTCAAATAAACTTCGAGTAATTTCTACCATTCAATCAATGAAAATAATTTCGATCAATCAACCAGTAAAAATCCACACAAGTTGTTCTTCATAATCTCTTAATGATCTTCTCACTACTTCGTCAGTAGCAAGCTAGGTCGGCTATATTACTCTCTATCTCTAGAAAGTCAACCAGTAATGAAAATTATTTTTAAACTTTCTTTCTAAAACCCAACTCAACCATCTCATGCTAAGTTACTGTTTTATCAGAAGTTTTAATCTTCATCACCGCCGATGGATGTGCATTATAGACCAATCCCAAGCAAGCGCAACCCCTATTTTTAAGAAAATACTTCAGTTGATTATTATTTCTACAAAAATGCCGATTTTCCCTATTTTTTGAGCATTAAAGGTATAGGATTGGCCAATGTACTTAATAATTTCTCTTTTTTATTGTGTTCCTGAAAGCGCAAGGAGCGGCAATCTATATATTCACAGTAGCCCCCGTCCCCATGCTCAGTCTCGCCATTAATTCTAACTTCGTAATTAAAGCTTCCAACATAACCCGCAGCCAGACCAAATTTGAAATCTCCTCGGCTTTGTCCCTGCAGCCAGATCTGCATTCCTTTGCCATCTTCATAGCACCATTCAAACTCACGCGGCAGATACATCTTTTGCCCATTTGGAGTAGTCACACTCGGATAAACCCGATGCACCTTGAAATAGACTTTTTGATCGAACATTTGACTGGTCATATTTTTCAAGTCACGCAGATAAATTCGTGACTGCACAATGCTGTTCAGACTATCTCGAATTTGTGCCAACAATAATTGCCGTCCTTCACTCAGGTTAATAATCTGATAAGTCAGAAAGGCTAAAGGCAAATAGGGAAAATTAAAGCTTCGTGCAAATTCAAAACTACCTAAACTCTCGATAAGGTATTTCTGATCTTTATAATGTAAGGTGCCCTGACAATAACAAAGCAAAGACCAATGATCAGCCAGTGCAAAGCGCATTTGGGTAAAGTGTGAAATCAGATTGGTCGTATGGATGCTGAGATCAAAGCCCAGTTCAGAATCAAAACGTTGTAAACGAAAATGTGGAAAGTCGCCGGTCAGTTTTTCACGATCTAGAAACTGAAACAGGCCATACTGAAACTTGCAATCCTTTTTGATTGAATAGCAATTTAATTGTCCCGCCATATGCGGACTGGTACTACAGATTACTGTGGCTGTATCCAGTGCATTGGTTTGAATAGCACTCGGGTTAGCCAACATCGGTGCATTAGGCTGACCAATAATACTCAGAAAATTAAGATAATGAAGGGGTGCAGGCAGATCAGGAAGCGTCAGGCCCTGATGAATAATTTTATATTTCTGGTTTGGCCCATGATAGGCAAGATTATGCTGGGAAACAGCAGGAGTCTGATTCAGCTGTTTCGAACGATCTAGAAAATCTTGAAGAAACTGCATCTCAAACTCCTTATTTTTATATTGTTATAAGGTACTCTGTCTTTTTGCCATAAAGGTTGTAAGGAAACCAGACAAGGCATAGATGACAGAGATCACGAGAATCCCTACCGGAATATTATAAGTCATCGCTGCAAAGATAAACACCGCGATCGGCAACACGAAAAACGGTACCCGTCTACGCTCTACGGTTTTAAATGAATAGTATTTGATATTAGAAATCATCAATAAGCCAACGATTACAATAATTGCAGCATTAATGATTTGTACAGTAAAATCACGAATATCAAACACAGCCGGGAAGTCCAATCCTACCCAGACCAGTGAAATAATAATGACGGCTGCTAATGGACTCGCAACGCCAATAAAATAGCGTTTATCCACCACTCCAATCTGAACGTTAAAGCGGGCTAGACGGAAAGCTGCACAAGCCGTATAGACAAAACAAGCCGCCAGACCGATACGGCCTAAATCACTTAATCCCCAGCTATACATCAAAATAGCCGGTGCCACCCCAAATGCCAGCATATCGGATAGTGAGTCGAACTGTTCACCGAATGGACTTTGTGCCCCAATCGCACGTGCCACACGACCATCGAGACCATCAAATAAAGCTGCCAAGAAAATGGCATAAATAGCTTGCTGAAATTCGCCATTCATACTGGCAATAATCGAGTAAAAGCCTGATAACAACGCAGCGGTTGTAATCAGGTTAGGCCACAGATAGATACCTCGACGCTTAACTCTTTGCCCTTCCTGGGTATGCTCTACCTCTTCCACCTCGAAGGTGATGCCATCAAATGGCAAATCTTTCGAAGATTCGTGTTCCGGCTTATTTGTACTTGTCATTCTTGTCGATCCTAACTATGACCCGATCTTTAAAATATTATTCGCCTACTAACCAACGAACTGCTGCATGACCGCCATTTTCCTGCATACGCAAATGCGGGAATAACCATTGCAGCGCTTCGTCTGCATCTTCAGAGAACTTCCAAGGTGGGTTAATCACCAGTAAACCACAACCATTTAAACCCACTGGTGTATCATCTGGCCATACACAGATTTCACATACCAACTGACGGCGAATCCCGGTCTTGAACATTTTCTTCTCGAAACGTTCAATCATGGCACGGTCTTTAATTGGGTACCAAACTGCAAATACGCCTGTCGGCCATTTTTTATAAGCAGCAACCAGTAATTCAACCAGCTGTGGGAAGTCTTTACGCTCCAGCTCATACGGCGGATCGATCATCACCAGACCACGTTTTTCTTTCGGTGGAATGACTGCGAGCAAGCCTTCATACGCATCACGCTCATGCAAACCGGCGCGTTTGTCAAAAATGTTATGACGTAACTGCTGGAACACATCACGCTGCATTTCAAAAATGGTGGCCTTGTCAATTTCACGCATGCCTTCCAGTGCAAACCAAGGTGAACCCGGATATGCACCTTTACCAAAGTTTTCACGCATTTTCTCAACAATTTTTAAATATTGTTGTACGCCTTCTGGCGCATTACGCTTGACCGAATCATCCAGCTTGATCAGACGATGAATACCGTTCAGGAATTCCCCTGACTTTTGCGCTTCAGAGGTGGATAAATCATATTTACCTGCACCACCATGTGTATCTACATAGCGATATGGTTTATCTTTTGCATTGAGTCGAGTCAATAATTGAAGCAACAATACATGCTTCATGACATCGGCAAAGTTGCCAGCATGGTAATGGTGACGGTAATTCATGTTTCATTAATTCCTAATATCAACCGCTATTTTAACATGAAAAATAGTTTCGTTCAGACCCGATTCTTACATAGAATAGCGCGACCCCAATTTACCCTTCTAGGTGAGTTTCTATGGAAGCAGTTCAACTCCCGGCAACCTGGCCAGTTGATCAGATTATTGATGATCTAGATCAGCATGGTTTTAGCATGATCGACAATGCTTATGCCCCATCCTATGTTGAACAGCTGATTGCTGAATGTACCAGTAATCTGGAACGCTTTCGTGATGCAGCCATTCAGAATGGCGTAGTCAGCAATATCCGCAGTGATCACATTCTCTGGCTCAATGAAGATCTGGAAATTTCTAACCAGCATGTGCAAACCTTACAGGCTTTAGGTCATGAGCTGAACCGCGCTTTCTTCCTCGGCATTAAAGATGTGGAAGCCCATTTTGCCTGCTATAACGCGGGTGAGTTCTATGCCCTGCATCGCGATAATCCTCAAGGCAAAAATGGCCGGATGATTTCTGCGGTTTATTATCTGCATGATGATTGGCAAGATAACTGGGGCGGCGAACTACATCTGCAGGATAAAAATGATCAATGGCATATTATCCAGCCTAAACCAAACCGTATTGCCTTCTTCCAAAGTGATTTAATGCATGAAGTTTTAAAAGCCAAACATCAACGTTTATCAATCACCGCCTGGTTAAGAAGTGATACCTGTTTGCTCTAATCCTTTTTCAACGCTTTAAATTTCAATTTTCAGCCTCATATAGCAATCATTGAGATATGAGGACTGCGTTCATGCGACCAACCCCCAAAGAGATCATTGCACGCATTGGTGAAACAGATCAGCTGTTTTTAAATGGCAATACGCCTGAGCTGGCGCTTGAACGGGCTGATCTTCGTCTGCAACTGGTGACCATCAGTCAGTTACGTCAAGAGCAGGCGCATTTCCTGCAAGAAGCGATTGTTCTGCTGGAGCAAGGCCGGATTGAATTTGAAGAAATGCCACTGGATTTGTATATCAATCTGTCTTTACACCTGGCCAAAGCCTATATGATCTACTTTGAGCTGACCAAAGAAGATCATTATGCGCTTATTACCCAGCAGATTCTAAAACCAATGACCAATTATGAGCATGCGGACATTTATTTCTTCCTGGCTTATGCATCTGCCAGTAAGAAAGAGCCTGCCATGACTCGTCACTGGTTAAATAAATACAGTAAAACGGCCCAGTTTGACCATGAACTGGTAGGCCAGCATCCGGCATTTGATGAATATCGTCAACTGGAATGGTTTATTCAGATTCTGCGTAGCCGTATGCATTAAAACAACGAAATCTGTTCTTATAAAAATGCCTCACATTGATGAGGCATTTTTTATGAATTAATTTAATTGACTCAAGCCAGACGGCGTCGATCTGCATCCAGATGCAATTGCTGATTCAGTTCATCAATCCAGATTGCCCAGTCATCATCCTGTACCAGATGACTAATTAACAGCGAACGCTGCGCTTTATTCCAGAACGGTGCTTCATGCAGTGACATATGGGCAGGTAGCTGATGAGTACGTATATAAAGCTCAATTGCCGCCGGGCTGTTAGCCAGGCCGAGTTGAGAAAATAACAGTTCTAAGGATGGTTGGTTCTTCCCGAGCATATGCCCTCCTTATATCAGATATATTGTAGTTATTTATAGGACTAACTTATAAGATAAGACAAAAAAAACCTAGTCAAAGGACTAGGTTTTGTTGTGTCTTTTTGTATAAAGAAACTTTAATTGCTTTCAGGGCCTTCTTTATCACTTTCGACATGTAAAAGCTGGTTCAGTTTATCAATGATTACGATCCATTCATCATCCTGATGCCAGTGTTCGCGAAGAAAAGCGCTTTGCCCCTCATTCCAGAAATCTGCATCCGGCAAAATCACGTCTGATGGTAGCTGATGATTTTTGGTAAATTCATCAATTGATGCTTCATCAGCAGGCAAGCCTAATTGCTCAAATAATAATTCTAAAGTCACTTGCTGTTCTAATACCATTCGCTCACTCCATCATAAAAATAATCAGTTCATTGATTTGAAAATATTATTGACGCTTAGAAGAAGGTAGATCACAAGAACCACTTCCTTCCGCCTCAATATGCAATTGCTCATTGAGTACATCTACAAAAATTGCCCAGTCATCATCTTCTTTCCAGTGACCAATCAGAAAATCATGTTGGTTTTTGGTCCAGAAAGGAGCTTTATGTAAGGGGACGTCCATCCCAATCTGATGGGTTTTGATAAATTCATCGATTGCTTCCGGGCTTGAATCCAAGCCGAGTTGCTCAAAAAAAAGTTCCATGGTAGGTCGCTGCTCTAACATCTCAGTACCTCCTCTTTTGTTGATGATTCTTCTTATTAAACTAGATGAGCCACTCGCAAAGTTCAGTTGTCCCTCCTTCACAAGATGTTATTTTTTGTTCTTTAAATTTTTTAGAAATAGCAATAAAAAAGCACCCCCAATGGAGTGCTTTTTTAACTTAATCTTAAAAAGATTAAATTATTTGATCATGTCAGCAACTGCAGCGCGCTCTTCTTCAAGCTCGTTCAGTGTAACGTTGATACGTTCACGGCTGAATTCGTCGATTTCAAGACCTTGAACGATTTTGTATTCACCGTTTTCAGTAGTTACAGGGAAACCGAACATTACGCCTTCAGGAATACCATAAGAACCGTCAGAAGGAATACCCATAGTTACCCATTTTCCGTTTGTGCCAAGAGCCCAATCGCGCATATGGTCGATTGCAGCGTTTGCAGCAGAAGCAGCAGAAGACAAACCACGTGCTTCGATGATCGCAGCACCACGTTTACCAACAGTTGGAAGGAATACGTCTTTGTTCCAAGCTGCATCGTTGATTTTGTCTTTCAAGCTTTCGCCGTTTACGTTCGCAAAACGGTAGTCAGCATACATTGTTGGAGAGTGGTTACCCCAAACAGTCATGTTTTCGATGTCAGAAACTGCAACACCCGCTTTTTGAGCAAGTTGAGTTAACGCACGGTTGTGGTCAAGACGCAACATTGCTGTGAAGTTTTTCGCTGGAAGATCTGGAGCAGATTTCATTGCGATGTAAGCGTTAGTGTTAGCAGGGTTACCTACAACAAGAACTTTAACATCACGGCTAGCAACTTCGTTCAGTGCTTGGCCTTGACCAATGAAGATTTCGCCATTTACTTTAAGCAGGTCAGCACGTTCCATACCAGGACCACGTGGACGTGAACCAACTAATAGAGCATAGTCTGCATCTTTGAAAGCTACTTTAGGATCATCAGTACCGATCATGCCCGCCAATAATGGGAAAGCACAGTCGTCTAGTTCCATCATTACGCCTTTAAGCGCTTGCTGAGCTTTCTCAACAGGAATTTCTAATAATTGAAGAATAACTGGTTGGTCTTTACCAAGCATTTCACCGCTTGCGATACGGAATAATAGGCTGTAACCAATTTGACCAGCAGCGCCAGTAACGGCAACGCGAACAGGTTGCTTCATGTAATTATCTCCAATTGAGAGGATCGTCATAATGATTAAATAGCTGTTCTATCTAATCTTAATAATCATAAACGGCAAAGATTGTACTCCAATCCTCTTCGAGATGCATGTAAAAGAGAATGGATTTCAACAAAAGTATGATAGGAAATATAAATTAATTTGGCTAAAAAGCTTAGTATGTCCCTTTTATTGTGACAGTTTTTGGGCATGTATTAATAATGTTTGCAGGACAGCCTTTATAACCCCCATTGGCGTTATAGCAGACCTGGATGGAGGTCAGCAGGCTGGATGCGCGGGTCTGATGGCAGTTAAAGCGCAATGCTGTTGAAGGCAGTTGCGGATTGATTTTCAGAAATTTGGAACGCAGCATATCAATGGAAACGGTATGACTTTCCTGCTCGGTGAGTTCTTCAGGAACTTTCAGACGATCAGCATGATTGATCACGGTACGAAAATACTGCGTGGCATTCATCGGAATACAACCACCAATATTATGCCAGAGCAATGCGCGGGTATTTTCATCCGGCATGATACGGGCCACCACTTTAGCCTGCAAAGGCGGTAACTTCGCAGAACTGGTAGTAGTGCAATGTGTTGATGTGGTTTGAGGATAGAGACCAGAAATATTTAGGGAATAACCTTCAAGACATTTTCTTTTTTTACTGTAGGCCGGATCCAGACTGCAAAGTGCCGGTACCATCTGGATGTCCATGACATAACCCGTTGGCAGTGCAAAGGCAGCTGGACTTGCTGCTAAAAATAAAAGCGCAGCCCATCCAGCAGAAATTTGAGCACCCCTTATTCCCTTGATCAACAAACTATCCTTCCCTTAGATTTTTTGAATGCTATGGTGTATTACGTAACGGAATGGCTTGCATACGCTTACCGACCGATTGTGCGCCCTGTCCCAATAAAATACCGTAATATGTCGCGTTCGTCATGACATGTTTCACATAATCTCGCGTTTCCAGTAAAGGAATGGTTTCGGTATATTGATCCGCAGCAATACTTTGGAATTCGGGTTGCCAACGGCGGGCACGGTTCGGGCCGGCATTATAACCTGCTGTAGCCAGTACTGGACTATTGCTCAATTGACGCTGAATTGTTGATAAATAGTAAGTTCCGTAACGGATATTGGTGTTCATATCGGTTAAGGCTGCGGGGTTATAAGTCTCACCCATTTGACGAGCAACCAGTTTGGCGGTGTCCGGCATGATTTGCATCAAACCACCAGCGCCTACATGAGAGCGTGCGCCGGTATTAAACCGGCTTTCCTGACGCATCAAACCATAAGCCCAAGCGGCATCAATGCCAGCATTACGGCTATGGCTCACGACATAATTCTGATGTGGCATCGGATAACGATAATTGTAATTATGCTTGTCCGCAGTACGATCTGCTGCATAAATGGCACGGTCATACCAGCCCATATCCATCGCACGTTTGGCTGCTGCCAACAGTAAATCGTCATCTTTTCTTAAATAAGCCTGTCGAACTGCCCAGTTCCATTCACGGTTAATATAATTCTCTGGCGCATTAATACTACGCAAGACAAAGGCACGGCGGAAATGAATATCTTGGTTCAGGCGTTGCATGGCCTGGCTGGATGGCTGTGCCGAGTTCGGTGTAGAAGCCGTTAACTGGCCTAATCTATCTCGCGCTAGCAGGTTATGATAATCCTCACCGACTGCCAGTTTTTTATAGATACTTTCTGCCGCCTGTTTTGAAGCGCGATCTGTGCGCTGTTCACTGGCACGTGCCAGCCAATATTGCCAGCGGTCTTCCTGTTTCTGGTTCACACTCATGGCATCAATGGCACGAATCAGACTTTCCCAGGCACTAAAACGAATCGCCTGACGGGCATAAATTTCGGCTTCTTCCGGACTAAATGGCAAACCATAACTGGCATCCAGATAGTTCAGCACTTCACGGTTGAAGTTATTTTTCATTACCGTAGTGCCGCCGATATAACCCACAGTTCTGAATAGTGTTTTTTGTACTTGTACCGGTGTGCCTTCAGCAGTACGTTTTACAATGGACATTGCTGAATCAAGATCGCTATCTGCCAGACGCCCCAACGCATAAATCAGATAGGCATGATCAGCGGCAGTACTTTTAGGGGCTGACCATAAATAATTGGTTGGATTGGCCTGAATCGTATTGAGCTGAGCCAGAGACAGGTTAAGCCCTAAACCTTGTGCAGTGGCAATAGCCTGTCCAGACTGACCAGCACGTAATTGCACCCACAAACGCTGCTGGCGGTCTTCATTGGTCATAAGCGGACTGGATAACATCATGCGTCCCAAGCCTGTACAAGACTCAGGTTGAGAATTGGTGGTTAGCCAAACATCCTTAAACTCAGCATAAACCAGCTGATCGCCACTTTTGGCACGGACTTGTGCAACTGCACAGGCTTCAGCCGGATCGGCATTGGTGACATATTGCAGAACTGGTTGCGCAGTAGAAAAGTCAGCCATTTTGACTTTTTCTTCGACATAATCGGCTGCGAGTTTTTCTGCCATAGCCGACTGAGGATAACGTTGGGCGAAACTGATAATTTGACTGGCAGGTTGTGAGCCAAGATTCTGGTTCAGAATCCAGTATTCAGGATAATAGCCCAAGACATCATTTTGCATGGCAGACTGATATTGTTGTAATTGTCCGATATTTCCAGCATTTGCCGCGCGTAAGGCATCATTAAATTGTTCTTCTGCTGCCTGCACACTCATTGAACAGAGACACGCCACACTCAAGCTTAGTAATTTATAATATTTCTTCATATTTTTAGTGTGTTTAAACATCAATTTGCCTTCTATCATCGAGTTTTCGCCCAGCCCCTGTTGCCTATCATAAGAGTTAGCCGGAAAATTATAACCCACTGTATTGTTCACTTATGTAACCTTATGATTAGACAATATTAATTTTCAGACACTTTTTGTCCATAAATCAATATTTTCCCAGCCGCATTTTAGGCTATAAGTTTAAGCGACTTTCCTGCTAAAATATGCGCCTTTTAAAGATTTCAGAACGTGAATTGAATTTTTATTTACCCGTTTGCCTATGCAAACAGGTTATTCGTTCACTCTTTCGACGTATTACCTTGTAGGAGCCTACATGACGGTTCAAACCTTCATTCCGAATGGTGCCCCAGCTGCCTCAGAAAACACTGTCACCCAGCCAGCGCACACCCCAGCCATCGATGGTTCAGTTAAAAAACTGTATATCGAAACGCAAGGGTGTCAGATGAATGAGTATGACAGTCACCGTATGGCAGATCTGCTGGGCGATTCCCACGGCTATGTGCTGACCACTGATCCTAAAGAAGCGGATATTCTGCTGATGAATACCTGCTCGATCCGTGAAAAGGCACAAGAAAAAGTATTCTCAGAATTGGGCCGCTGGCGCAAGCTGAAAGAAAAAAATCCGGATCTGATTATTGGTGTCGGTGGATGTGTGGCTTCTCAGGAAGGTGACAATATCCAGAAACGTGCCAATTATGTAGACATGATTTTTGGTCCGCAAACCCTGCACCGTTTACCGCAAATGCTGGACCAGCATTTTGAGCAGGTCGAAAAACCGAAAAAAGAAAAAATTAAACTGGTCGATATTTCGTTCCCGGACATCGAAAAATTTGACTTCCTGCCTGAACCGCGTGTTGAAGGTTATAAGGCCTTTGTTTCGATCATGGAAGGCTGCTCAAAATACTGTTCATTCTGTGTAGTTCCATATACACGTGGCGAAGAAGTATCTCGCCCGCTGGATGACGTTCTGGCTGAAATTGCTGGCTTAGCAGAAAAAGGTGTGCGTGAAATTTCCCTGCTCGGTCAGAACGTAAATGGTTATCGCGGTGAGACCTTTGACGGTAAAATCTGTACTTTTGCCGATCTGTTACGTTTGGTTGCAGAAATTCCGGGGATCGGCCGTATTCGTTATACCACTTCGCATCCACTGGAATTCAATGATGATTTGATCCAGTGCTACCGTGACCTGCCACAGATGGTGTCGCATCTGCATCTGCCGGTACAAAGCGGTTCCAATGATGTATTGCAGGCGATGAAACGTAACCACACCATTGATGTGTATATCGAGAAAATCGAAAAGTTACGTAAAGTTCGTCCAGACATGCATTTATCTTCAGACTTTATTATCGGCTTCCCGGGCGAAACCGATGAGAACTTCGAAGAAACCTATCAGTTTATTCAGGATCTGGATTTCGATCACTCTTATAGTTTTGTTTATTCAAAACGTCCGGGCACCCCTGCTGCAGAGCTGGAAGATACAACACCTGAACAGGTGAAAAAAGAGCGTCTGGCCAAAGTTCAGGAGTGGATTAAACAGTCCAGTATTCGTAAAACAGATGCTATGCTCGGTACAGTCCAGCGCGTACTGGTTGAGAAAGTTTCTGATAAAGATCCGAATGTTCTGGTGGGTACAGCAGACAATACCCGTTATGTCACCTTTATTGGTGATGCATCGTGGGTAGGACGCTTTGCAGAGATCGAAATCACCGAAATTAAAACTTTAAATTTAGTTTACGGTGAGCTCTTGAATCTTGAGCCTGACGTGGCGTAATGTAGAGCATATAACGTACACTTCTAAAAGGAACACTCTTGACTGCAACGATTCGACGTACAGTAGCTTTTCCTGGAATTTCGATGGACCGTTTACAAGCCGTCTTAGGTGCCTATAACGGTCATTTGAAACAAATTGAACAACGTTTAGACGTCAAAATTTCCCACCGAGGTGAAAGTTTCTTTATCGATGGTGGAATCGATGCCGTTGAGAGAGCCGAAATGCTCTTGCAACGTCTTCATGAAGAATCTGAACACAGCCAGCAGATCAGTGCAGATACTTTGCATATGATGATTCAAGGTAGCCAGACCGATCGTGAACTCCAGGAGAACCTGGAAGAACAGGAACATACCGGTCTGGACAATGTCTGGCTGCAAACGCGCAAAGGCCGGATCAATCCTCGCGGTGCCAACCAGAAACGTTATGTACAGCGTATTCTGCAAAGTGATATTTCCTTTGGTATTGGCCCTGCGGGTACCGGTAAAACCTATCTCGCCGTTGCAGCCGCTGTAGATATGCTGGAGCGTAATGAAATCCAGCGTATCCTACTGGTTCGTCCCGCAGTTGAAGCAGGTGAAAAACTTGGCTTCCTGCCGGGGGATTTAACCCAGAAGATCGATCCGTATTTGCGTCCCCTTTATGATGCCCTGTATGAGATGCTTGGTTTCGAAAAAGTGGCCAAGCTGATCGAACGTCAGATTATTGAAGTTGCACCGCTTGCCTATATGCGTGGTCGTACCCTGAATCATTCTTTTGTGATTCTGGACGAAGCCCAGAACACTACACCTGAACAGATGAAGATGTTCCTGACCCGTTTAGGTTTCGGTTCACGTGCAGTGATTACTGGTGACGTGACTCAGGTGGATTTACCACGAGGTCAGCAGTCTGGTCTGGCACATGCCTTACGTGTGATTGATAAAATCCCTGAAATTCATATTACCCGTTTCCATTCTCGTGACGTCGTGCGTCACCAGCTGGTTCAGAAAATTGTTGAAGCCTACGAAGGCTGGGACAGTGAACAGCAGCGTTTAAGCGCTGAGGCTCGTGCTGAGCGTAAAGCCCGTCAGGAAGCCTTGATAGCCGAGAATGATGCTGCGGCTGATGCACAGCATTAAAGCTGCATTGTTATTTAATTTTTAAGGATTCACGTTGAAACTTAGTCTCTCCCTGCAACAGGACTTTCAGTCACCAGAACTGGTGCTGAAACGTGCCTATATTAAAAAAGTTGTAGAAACCACTTTGCGCCATATCGGTACCCAAAGTGATTGTGAAATTGGCATTGCCTGTGTCGATAATGACGAAAGTCATAAACTCAATCTGGAATATCGCGGCAAGGATAAACCGACCAATGTCCTGTCTTTTCCAAGCGAACTTCCAGATGAAATGGCACAGGTTCTGGATGCTTTCCCGATCGGTGATCTGGTGATTTGTATTCCAGTAGTGCTGCGTGAAGCTGCTGAACAGGACAAAGCTCCACTGATCCATTTCACCCATATGCTGGTACATGGCACTTTACATCTGATGGGTTATGACCATGAAACTTCAGAGGAAGATGCTGAAGAAATGGAAAGCATTGAGATCGAGATTCTGGACAAACTGGGTATTGCTAATCCCTATCTGGAAAGAGATTAAAATTCAACAATTAAAAAGCGGGCCAAGGCTCGCTTTTTTCATTTTATTCACTTCATAATAAGCTCAATTTAAGAAATAAAATAAAAACCTTCATGAAATATGTCGTGATTTTCAAAGCGCAAATTAAAGAATTAGATCAGTGTTATTTTGAAACAGCCCAGCGAATGAGAGAAAGAGCCCTTTCACAATTTCAGTGCCAACATTTTGAAGCCTTGACCGAAGGTACTCAAGAAATTGCACTTTCTTACTGGAACAGTTTGCATGATATTCGCGCTTGGCATGCAGATGCTGAACATCAGGCCGCTCAAGAGCTAGGGAAAAATAGCTGGTATACATATTTCAGCGTGGAAGTCTGTGAAGTTTTACGGCGCTATGATGCACATTTAAATTAAATACTCATCGATCCTTATTTATTTTTTTCTTGATCTGTTCTTAGATACAGAGTTTTAAAAAAATATCTGCTTACGCATTCATGATTTCTTCCAGAAATACATAAGCACATAATGAACTTTAACAAAGAACTGTGCTTCAAAAATTTTAGGAGAACGTAATGAAAAGATTGTTCTCGACTGCATTACTTATTTTCTCTCCCTGGCTGTGTTCATCACTTTATGCCCACTCAATTCCCATGTGCCCAAAAATTAAATTTCAACAGAACCAAAGCTCATGGGCAGGCCATTATTATTTAAACGGAGTTATGGAATTAGGTTCGGAGTTGCTGTTACAAGCAGATGGTACCTTTAAATGGTATCTGGCCTATGGTGCTCTGGATCAATTTGCCGAAGGAACATGGTGGCAAAATAAAGAGTGTATTGGCTTAAAAGCAGATCCAAAGTACCAGGACTTAATGATATTTCCCAAATATCTAGCCATAGATGAAAACCATTTAAATGTGGTCTGGGACGATGGAACTCAGCAAGGTAGTTATATACAGGCGAAGCGCCCAGATTAACGCACCTCAAACTCCGCTTCAGCCGGATCAAAACGCCAGGTTCGAATAATTCTCAGCTCGGAAATATCCGACATCTTGGCATCAAATGCTCCGAATGGTGCTGCCTTGCGTACTGAAGATTTTGCAGCTTCATCTAGCAAATTATGCCCTGAACTGTCAATTAAGCGAATTGCACGGATTCCGCCGTTCTGGTTCAAGATCACCATCAAGCGCACCTCTCCTGCCAGATTCTGCTGTTTGGCAGCGTCTGGATAATAGCGGTTACCATAGAACTCCACTTTCTGACGGAATTTTTCCAGATAAGCTGCAGAAACATCCTGTTTGGACTGGATGCCATCTACGGTTTTAATTTTTTGCTGACGACTGAAGTTTTGTTGTCGTTGCAGATATTGGGCTTCCAGACTGGCTACCATAGCGGCTTTGGCCTGAAACTGACTTTGTAACTGTTCCTGCATTTTTTTGCGCTGATTTTCTTCCGCCTGTTTTTGCCAGCTTAAAGTCGTCATCAGTACTTTTTCTTCAAAGCTTAATTCGCGCTGTTGTTGCAACATGTCCGGACTTTCTTGCTGTTCTTCTCCGGTCTTTTGCTCCATCAACGGTGCAGGCATATCGCTCGACATACGATGTGCTTCACGAAATTTACCTGAACCTTGCTGGTCAGTTTGAGCCAGAAAATCTGCATGCTCAATTTTTTCATCAGTTTGACGAATACTGACTGCAATTTCTTTGGTCATGCTCTCCTGATCTTGTGGCATACCAAATTCCAGCGTGAGAAAAATTACGTGCAAAATAACAGCTGCAAATACGGCGCTATTAAAAATTGGATCTTTCCACCAGGCTTTGACCAGAGGCATTAATATCATGGTTGATCTCATCGCTACGAACCCAGACTTGAGTTCATCTCCCAAACAGCATTTTTAAAATTAAAAAATAAACGGCTTTGCATTTTTGTTTTAAAAATGCCAAACCCATCAAATCTTCAACGTTAGATAACTAAAACCCTAAAAATGGTGCTATTTATTTTGCTAAACTGCAAGCTGAAACTCTTGTATTTTTTATACAATTCGACAAGATACACTTCGAATTAAAACATATAGTTGCCAGGACGCTTAAAGATGCAAACGCTAATTTCCAATATTTCTAATAAAATTCGCCAGGCATATCAAAAGGCGGAAGGATTTATTGAGGATGAACGCGAATTTCCTTTGTCTCAAGTTTTCCTGAATGCGACATTTCAACGTTTTGTCACTGACAATGTTTCCATGCTAAAAGATCTGCATGCCGATCTGCATGATGACTGGTTACGACTCTATGCCACGCTGGACTATAAAGGTCTGAACGTGACCTTATCGGTTGATTTAAAACTGGTGCAAATGGAGCTGAATAAGAATACGCAGCTCATTGTATTTGAACAGATCAGTGATACCCAGTTGATTGAAGCCAAATACCCAAATGTCTTTTATAAACTGGGGGTACGATTCGCCCTGTTTTTCTATCAGCGCGTGCTGAATAAGGACCCTCTTGGCATGATTCTGGAAAAACTCGGTGTCATTAAAGTAAAAGATGATTTATTGCATCTGGATCTGAATCGCTGGTTAGGCAAAAACCGCTCGGTGATTGAGACGCTTGGTAAGGTTCATGTAAATCACGCCGTACTTCGCGAAGCTGAACTGGTGGTGATCGGTAATGTGAATCTTGCTGCCCTGTTCAGAAAGCTTTCTCAGGAAAAAGAAGAGAAATGGGACGAAGACGACATGGATGACAATAAAGTCACACCGATCAAACAGAAAGAACCGACTTAAACTGTGTGTAATTCAATAACTAAACAAACTCACCAGTAACTACATGAAATATACATTTTTATTGAAAATCTCCCTTCATTTTCCATATTTTGACCAAATAATAAAAAGTGGAAAGTGATCAATTTTATCTGAAATTACACAGGACAATTCTTTATGGCGAAAACTGTATTCAAAACTTTAGGTGTGACTGCAGGCTTGACTACCGCAATGGTACTTACTGGTTTATCCACCCAGACCTTCGCCATGGCGCCTTTCCAAGCCAATTATCAGTTTAGCTACAATGGAAAAAATATGGGTTCTGCTACCCGTACCTTAAGCAAATCTGGTAATAACTGGACCTATGTTTTTGCAGCCAAAGCAGGTGGCGTTGCTTCAGCGACTGAAACCAGCCGTTTTACTTTCAATAATGGCAAGATTGGTTCAAGCAGTTTCAGCCGTACCAGCAAGATTCTGGTGCATAGCAACACCATGAGTATTAACTTTAATCCTTCTAGCAAAACGATCAGTACCAAGAAAGATGATGAAAAACGTTCTTTTGCCTGGAGAGCAGATGTACTGGATGAGCTAAATGCTGAATTGCAGATTCGTGAAGACCTGAAAAATGGTGGTTTAAAATCGAATTACTACATTGCTGATGCCAAAGAAGTGGAAGGCCGTAAATTCGTCAAACAAGGTACAGAAACGGTGAGCACCAAATATGGTTCATTTAGTACCATTAAAGTAGTGATTAAACACAACAAACCAGGCCGTGAAACTACTTTCTGGTTAGCACCGAAACTGGACTACTTACCAGTCAAAGTATCGCATGTCGACAAGAAAACCTCTTACGGTTTATTGCTGACCAGCTATAACGGTAAAACGAACTAAGGTTTTTTGGTGAATTTCGCTTGATTTTTTTTGGGTGCTTTTTACAATACGCTTTTGCTTTAAAAAGCACCTGCTCTTGAGGATTCTCCCGTGCACGCACTAGAACAGAAAATCTTAGCCGAAGGTATCGTTCTATCTGAAGAAGTTTTGAAAGTTGATTCTTTCTTAAATCACCAAATTGATCCAATCATGATGCAGCAAATTGGTCAGGAATTTGCGCGTCTGTTTAAAGATGCTGGTATTACCAAAATTATTACCATTGAAGCGTCCGGTATTGCACCTGCAGTCATGGCAGGCTTAGAGCTTGGTGTTCCAGTAATCTTTGCACGTAAATACCAGTCTCTCACTTTAAAAGATGATTTATACCGTTCTAAAGTATTTTCATTTACCAAACAGACTGAAAGCACGATTGCCATTTCAAATAAACACATTAGTTCATCTGACAAGGTTTTAGTGATTGATGACTTCCTGGCAAATGGTCAGGCAGCACTGGGTCTTGCTGACTTGATTCATCAGGCGAATGCTGAAGTGGTAGGGATCGGGATTGTGATTGAAAAATCATTCCAGCCAGGCCGTGACTTGTTACTTGAAAAAGGTTACCGCGTTGAATCACTAGCACGTGTAAAATCTTTGGCAAATGGTACTGTCGAATTTGTTCGCGATTAAGTTTACAAATGAATATTTTAAAGGGTGCTTCGGCACTCTTTTTTATTGGATTTTTTTAATTTCTGTTAGCTAGGAATAACTAAAACATAGCTATAAAACTATCTATTTTCGACTGCACGTAAATAGTTGTACTCCGACTTTTTCTTATGAGATTTCAAGAAAACTAAAGCCTCAAGAATTTATTATCCGACAAATAACAACAATTTAAACTGATATTATTATAAAATAAGAGGCCTAACTATCTGCCAATAGTTAGACCCTTGGTTTATTTTCAACAATAAACTATTTGACAGTCACAGTAATACTACCGCTGTTGACAGCACCAATGGCGGTAGTTGTGATGCTGTTGTTAACAGCAGTTTGAGTTCCTTCTGCAATTGCACTTACAGATGCATCAATGGTACCTGCATTGTAAGCAATATTTGCTGCACTATAATTACTTAAAGTTTCATTGATTTGCTCACTGTAGTTGGTCGCCAGTGTAGTACTCACTACTTCTGAGATGTCTGAACTATCAGCAACCTCTGAGAGCTCTTCTACAGTTTCTGAGTTATTAGTTGCACTGGTAACTTCACTGAAGTCATAGTTATATGTCTCATCTGATACGTCTGATATCACGCTATTAAAGCTGCCTTGCTCTAGTGTAATACTACCTGTATTCGCGGCGCCAATTGCTGTAGTTTCAATCGTACCTTCAATTGAACTAATTGCATCCTGTGCTTCTCTTGATACCTCTCCTAATGCTTGTAAATCGACGCTGGCATCAACATCACCTGTATTTACTGCAAGATTCAAGGCAGAACCATTTTCCACCTGCTGAGAGATCAACTCCAGGGTCGCTTGTAAACCAGTATCTACGGTTACTTCAGTTGGTGTTTCATCATCTTGAGCATATGCCATACCTGCACCAGACAGGAAAGCGACGGATAAAGCGATTGTTTTGATCGTGTTTTTCATCGTTGTTTTTCCTTTTTTAGCTTTGAAATACTTCTCGCTCAGTATTTCTTTCTCATAATGGGAGCGAGCCCATTTTTACTGGTCAATTAATCACGCTGAGAACTTGACCAGTAATTTTCTATAACTTCAGGATTGGCATCCCACAACATGGATACTTTCTCCTCTTCTTTTTCTTTAGAATTCATTTCTTGCGAATCTTTTTTGTTCTTTATTACACCTGAAGAAGACGAAGCTTTTTTCTTACTGATATATTTAATTAAATCTTGTTTACTCATTTCAGGATCTGCTTCAGGATTCTGAATCACTTCGGATTCTTTGTTTTTAGGTGGCTTCGTATCCTTACTCGGTGAATTGGTCGATTTATTTTTTTCATTGGATGAAGAAGATTCTGTTGCAGCTGACTCCTGAACAGCAGTACTGGACGCTATACTATTTTGCTCCTGACTTTTTTTGTACTTATGCAAAGCCACAGAACTTCGTGTCAGATTGAGCTGACCATATTCAGGTGGTATTTGTGCACGACAACCTGCAAAGACTGGAGGTGGGACAACCTGACTGAGTAATTCAAAAGTGGCCAGATTCAACATTTGCCGTAAAGCAAAATTAGTCGCCTCACGTTCTCCTTTACCGATTTGAACATTTAACAAGGTACGTCCAGTAAACCGCCCGGCACTGACACCATAATCCTGTGCAGCAATCTGCTTTTGCAGCGATACATTCGCAACGACTTTACTCGTACGTGTATCGGTAAGAGATAAATCCAGACCAACCATAATACGGGTTTGACTGTAGTTCGGGCCAACACCCGCAATCTGCATATCAAATCCACCCCCCGGAATAAAATCCAGACTGTTAATACTGCCAGTCACATAATAATCAGAGGCCTGAATCTGTCTTGGATCCCGAATCCCCCACTTGGCTTCACTTTCAATAATTCGGGGATCACGTCGGTTCATTAAGTTGACTCCCGCCTGAAATAAAGCAGACTGCACCATATCTCCAGCGCCTTGAGTGACCATTTTCCCACTACCTCCATTGGTCACCACATCTTTACCGGTTTGATCCAGAATCGCACCCACAGAGAAGCTGACATCATTACGTAATTGCCCTTTTAAACAGGATAAAGCCATATCAAAAGGGGTAAAAATATCGGTAATAGGAGGTCCTTGTACCAGTTTCACCGGTTTCTTAGTGGAAAATGCATGTATTTACAACTCAGCTAAACTTCTCTGAATAAAATTCCACTAGAATCAAATTGGTATGAAATGTTCCTGACTTCAATATTCAGAACCTACATACTGTTGAGCCGGATGTGCTGAATAATTACTTGTCTAAGTAAGGTTCCATATCACACATTTGCTTAAAATGAATAAATACTAATCGCTGATGGAAAATCCTATGCAATGTCCTAAATGTGGTTCAACGGAAATTGAGCTACGCGATCACGAAAAGAATCTGAAAAAAATTGGTGGTATTTTAATGACCTCAGCCGGCGCCACGGCCGGTACAGTGGGTGGCGCAGCCTCTGGCGCTTCAATTGGCGCTGCCATTGGTACAGTCGCAGGTCCTTTAGGGGTAATTGTAGGCGGCACGGTGGGAACCTTCGTAGGCGCAATCAGCGTAGGCATTACTGGGGGCGTGGTCGGAAACTTCTTAGGTAAAAAAGCAGGTGTTTCTGTAGATCGCAATCTGTTTCTGGATTATCAGTGTCTGAATTGCAAACACAGATTCAGTCAAAAAGATCAAAAAGATCAAAAAGATCAAAAAGATCAAAAAGATCAAAAAGAAGATTAATAAAATCAAGGAAATGAAGCTGATTCTTCATTTCCTTTTTTAATTAATTTCTTAAGCCTGATAGAGTTTTAAAGCAACCTCGGCCAGACGTTTACCCTGTACTTCACACAAAATTTTCTCATCCTGGCTTAAGCCTTGGTCATGTCGTGGGCCACTCACATGACTTGCGCCATAAGGCGTACCACCACTTTTAGTATTAGACAAAGCTGGTGTCGCATTGCTTAATCCCATGATCATCATACCGTGATGAAACAATGGCGGTAGCATCGTCAGTAAAGTACTTTCCTGTCCGCCATGCATTGAGCCTGACGCGGTAAAAACACAGGCTGGCTTGCCATGCAAAGCACCATTCAGCCATAAACTGGTGGTCTGATCCCAAAAGTATTTCATTTCTGAAGCCATATTCCCAAAACGGGTGGGTGAACCTAATGCCAAAGCAGCACACTGGGCAAGATCATCTAAAGTACAGTAGATATCACCTTCTGCCGGAATACTCGGCTCTGCTTCTTTCACTACGGTCGCAATATTTGGAACAGTACGAATTTTTACAGCCATTCCTGCTGCTTCAACACCATTCGCAATCAGATGCGCCATTTCTTTGGTTGAGCCATATTTGCTGTAATATAAAACAAGGACATAAGGTTGCATAAAGTTCTTATTCATTACTTAAAAAAATAAAACTATACGGTATTTCGCAACTTTTTTGGGTAAGCTGAAGAATGAAAATTCATGATGAATAAAAAAATTGAGATTGAAAGCGCATGATCGTTGAATATTTAAAGAAGTTACCTTTTTATGAAAAACACTGGTTTCAATTTATTTTATTTGTACTACGGCGTTTCGAGGCTGACCGATGTCGTGAGCAGGCTGGTTCACTGACCTATACTACCCTGTTTGCTGTAGTTCCGATGCTGACCGTGTTTCTGGTCATTATCTCTTCAATCAGAGCATTGGAACCGGCACGACAACAGCTCCAACAGCTGATCTATAGTAACTTTTTACCTAAAACAACGATCGCTTTCGATAAAGCCCTCAATGCCTTCACGGAGAAGTCCAGCAATTTAACTATTATCGGTATTCTTTTCTTATTTATCACAACAGTACTGATGCTCAGTAGTATCGAAACGGTCTTTAACCGGATCTGGCGTGTGACTGAAACCCGCGGTGGCATTATCGGTTTTATGCGTTACTGGACCATAATTTCACTTGGTCCAATTTTGCTGGGCAGCGCCTTTGTGATTTCTTCTACTTTGGCCTCCATGAATATTCTCAGTAATAACTTTGCCGGTTATGAACTGGATGGTGCCTTTATTCTCTGGGTAATATCTTTTTCTCTGACCGTGCTTGGCTTTTTTATTCTGAACTGGACTATTCCCAATCGGAGTGTACCGCTCAAATCAGCTTTTATTGCCGGTCTGTTTAGTGCCATCGTCTTCGAACTTCTGAAAAACCTGTTCGGCTTTTTGATGTCAAACTTTACCAGTTATGAAATTGTTTACGGAGCTTTCGCAGCTGTCCCTATTTTCCTGCTCTGGATTTATCTGTCCTGGATTATTGTATTGCTGGGCGTGGAAATCAGCTATGCCCTGACTGCATTCGAATCTGGACAGGACAATAAGCGCCATCCAATCGTCATGTTGCTGGATCTATTAGAACTGTTTTATAAAAAGCAGAAAACTGGTGAAAGTGTCAGTGAAGCCCAGGCACTAGAAGTTTTGGGACGGGATGAAATTGGACGCTGGCCTAGCTATGTCAGCATGCTTGAAAAACAGAATCTGATTAAACGTACAGATGACAATGAATATGTGCTGGTACGCGATCTGGATCAGGTCAGCTTCTGGAATTTTTATCTACAGCTTCCTTATCCATTGCCGCGCAAACAGCATCTGACTGATGTGCATACTGATGATCTCTGGATGCAAAAGTTCTCACCTAAACTGAATGAAACTGATCAGTTTCTGGAAGAAAAGCTCAGTTTTCCATTATCAGAACTGTTCCGCAGTAAATAAATTCAATCCTCTCTTTTGAGAGGATTTTTTTAAATGAATTGGATCAATTGTCAGCAGATAATCATCCTTGCTGTCATTAAAGCTATAATCCAAAAACTAAGTGTCGTTATTTTCATTGACCGGATTTTTATATAGAGGTTTGAGTCTTGATCTGAGGCACAGGCTTGTTTAACCATCCCTGTAAACTCACCAGAATCACGCCCAGCATCACCATACAGGTCCCAACAATGAAATTGATCTCGATATGCTCATTTAGAATTAACACGCCAAACAGCATGCCAAATACTGGTGTTAAAAAGGAAAATACCCCTAATCGTGAAGCCAGATAATGTTTTAGCATCCAGAACCAGATCAGATAACTGGCGAAGGAAATCACCACCGTATGAAAAATCAGGCTAGAAATAGACAAGGTCGTCCATTGGATACTGGCTTGCCCAGTCAAAAAGGACAAAGGCAACAATACCATGCCAGCGATCAGCAATTGATAGAATAAGGTTTGGGTTGCAGGCGCTTCAGCCAGCGAGCTCAAACGTAGACTCACGGTCGTGGCTGCCCAGAACACGCCCGCCAGTAGCGCCAGAAAATCTCCCCATAAGGCATGAGATTGTAAAGCAGATCCTGTCTGCGGGCGCAGCAGGAAACTCACCACAATACCACTAAAGGCAAGAAAAATTCCTCCCCATTGCACATGAGACAAATGTTCCGCCGGCAGTTTCCAGTGCAAGCCCAAAGCCACAAAAATTGGTGCAGTATAGAGCAAGACAATGGTATGCGAAGCTGAGGTATAACGCAGCGCCTCACCCACCAGATAAAATTCAGCGGCAAACAGCACACCAACCAGTAAACCCGCAGATAAGTATCGTGCATTCCAAAGCTGACGGCGTACACTCTGCTGAATTAAAGGATAAACCATAAGTGCAGATAAGGCTGAACGTAATGCAATTTGCATCAGGGCAGAAATATCACTGGCCGCCCACTTCAGTACGACCTGCTGCAAACCCCACAACATACACAGTACAAACATGATGGCAGATGCTTTGACATCTAGTGCCTGACGATGATTCAAATATATTCCCGTTCTTGATTGGAGCCGCTACATACTAAAAATGTTAGAAGTAGAAGATATAACATCAAAATAGACATACGATGGGGGGATTCAGGCAATATTCGTGATGCGTAAAAAACGATTTAGACGCTATCCAATTTATATCTAGAAACTGAATGGCAACCGTGCCTGATCAGTCTGATAAATTATCCCTTGCTCATTACACTTTTCTAAACAAAATAAAGGAGCCCTTCGGCTCCTTGATCTCAAAAATCCGGTCTTACTTTACAAATGTCGTCCAGACATAATCCTGATTTTGGCCTTTTAGGGTCATTTTCAATTGATCACCAGATTGCAAGGCTGCCACCCCTGCTGGTGTACCGGTCATCACTACATCACCTTCTTCCAGTGTAAATAACTGACTAATGTCTGCCAATAAAGTTGCGATATCAAAAATCAATAAAGCTGTATCGCCTTTTTGACGCAGCTCATCATTGATCTCCAGCGTATAGTGCACATCTTTCCAGTCAGTAATGACATCGGCTACCGGTATCCAGTCTGCAAGTACACAAGAACCATCAAAAGCTTTGGCCCGTTCCCAAGGTTGACCTTTTTTCTTAAGGTCATCCTGCAGATCACGTAAGGTCAAATCCAGACCTAAAGTCACAGCACCAATTGCCTGCAAAACTTTGGCAGGATCATTTTCCTTGCTTAAGGTACGGTCAATACGCAAACTTAGTTCACACTCATAATGACAGTTACCCCAGTCCGGATTCCATTCAATACCAGCATCCAGTGATGTCAAAGCACTCGGTGGCTTGATAAACAGCACAGGACGATCAGGTACCGCATTTCCAAGCTCTTTGGCATGATCAGCATAACTGCGACCGACACAAACAATTTTCGATGGACGTGTACTCATGATCTCTTTCCTGTTCTTGATCTGTCTTATTTCTTGAAGGTATTTTCGAAAATGCTTTGCTCAGTACCATCTTTAAAGGCACGTTTTGGCACAATCACCACTGTACGGTTTTTCAGTTCCAGCATATAGGTCAGCTTGCCGATAGCAAAACTTTGTACTTCATTATAATGCACGACCTTGCTACGTCCGTTATTGAAAATTTCTGCATAGTCCTGAAACAGGTCAATGCCTTGTTCACTTTTTCCAAACTGATATTTTACAAACTGGCGCTTAAACATCATCGGCAGGAACCAGTAGCGCATGATGCCCTGTAAAATCAGGAAGAAGGCACCCAATGCCACATAATAACGGCCAACCCCATTCAGGTCCATTGAGAAGCCCCAGATAATAATCCCGATGCTAACCAAAGGCGTCAGAAAGCGTGAAATCTGTTTTTTGCCAAAAGTGGCCAGAGCAAATCCATCCTGAGATTCTTCTAAAGTAAGATAATAACGGGTGGATAAAGTTGGTGCTAACTCAGTCATAGCATCACATCAAAAATATAAAATCCTGATCCATACTATATCAAAATATGCTTAAAACTCATGGCTTATGCTATCAATTACATAACTTTGCTTTGGAAATAACTGAATTTAGTTTTAAATAAATCATGATTAAAACAAAAAATACACAACAGGATATTGGATGAAAGGATTAATCCCCTATCTGCTGATAAGTAGTACCTTATGTGCAATCTCACCGGCTTTTGCAAAAATAACGCCATGGACCCCTAATCTGCCAAGCAGTCTTGATGTATTTCAAGGCAATTCTCAGCAACTGGCTGAACTCACTGGCGAACGTATCCTGATTTATGCGCATCCTGCCAGCAAAACCCATCTACCGACTTTTAAAACGGCTTCTAGTAGCAAATCCCAGTTTTATAGTGCGGCTGTAGTCTTGCCTGCATCCGAAGCACAAGTCGAAAAATTACTGCAACATTATCCGAATTATGTCGGCCTGTTTCCGACCCTAAAATCCGCCAAGGTGATTGAACAGCAAGGTAGCATTCAACAAGTCAAATATCAGGTGCATATTCCTACCCCAATCCCGGTCTTAAACTTTAAAGAAACTGTGGTGATGCAGCATCATCTGGAAAATAACAGTATCAGCACACTAATTCTGGACGCGCCAATTCCCTATGGGGCCGGAAAGCTGGAATGGTTTGCACTGAGCCCCAATAAAACCTTAGTAACGGTGACGCAATGGGGTGATCTAAACCAGCCGCGAGGTTTTCTATTTAGCAAGATTCTAAATACCCTGCCGGAAGCCAAACTCGGCATTCCTGCTGGCACCAATGCCTTTCTGCTTGAAGCTTTACAACAGCGTTTTAAATATCCTGCTGCTACAATTTTAAATATGGCAATACCCCAAGTTCAGCTCAGCAATCAGCAAACTCAGAAAATTGCCCAGCTTAGTCAAAAATCAGGACAACCTGTCAGCTTTATTTTGCCCAATTATCAGGTCAAGGCCGGTAAAGGTTCAGAAAATCTAAGATTCAGTACTACCTATCAATATTTCTCACATCCAACTGAGAAGCTGCAGCCTTGGTTATCGGCTCAGGCCAGCCAGAAACTCTTTCCGCGACAAATCAAAAAAGTGGAACTGAACCCAGTCAACCCGCAAAGTATTGATGCCAACTACAAGGTATCAGTCGGCTTGGGCGTCATTCAGATTCCCTTTAATTTTAAAATGCGTTTTGAACAGCCAAATACCTTACAAAACCAATTCTATGCTAATGGCGGAGATTTAAAATTTGTACGGGGTGGAATGAAGCTTTTGCCGCAATCTCAGGGAACGCTATTCCAAATCACCAGTTCCATGAAAATTCATGATCAGGCGCCTTTTTTACTGAAAGCCATGCGCAGCCTTCCCTATCATGACATGTTGCCGGCAGTTGGTGGTAATACCGTCTATGCCTTAAAAGTACAGCAGAAATTAAAATCTTAAGTTCATGTCTAATTATTGGTTTTTTATATGAAAAATTAAAAACTAAAGACGTAAAAAAACCGCATCAATGTGCGGTTTTTTCAGAATTCTTTATCAAGATTGGTGCGCTCAGAGAGATTCGAACTCCCGACCCCTTAGTTCGTAGCCAAGTGCTCTATCCAGCTGAGCTATGAGCGCGACGTCTTGATGGGGTGCATTATATAGAGTTTTCAGCACTTGTTAAGTGTTTTTTAATAAAATTATAACCGAACGTACAGTAATTAAACGATACTACAATATTTCAGTTTTTTTGATGAAAATTCCTGCAAATTTAGAGTTAAAAGCAATAACCCAGACTTGGCAAAATTTCAGGATTAGCTAAATTAATCTTTCAGTTACCTCATATTCATTTGCTCACAGCCTAATAGAGCTATTCTCCAACCAGGCCAGTTTTAACCTTGCCTGCCCGCTGATAACAGCTCAATACCACGCCATTTGAAGTCACTTGATGATCTGTCAGTGCAAATGCTGCTGGCATAGAGTCTTCAGCAAATAGACGTTTTCCTTTGCCCAATATTATAGGAAAGGTCATTATTAAATAGAGTTCATCCACAAGATCATGTTTAAAAAGCGCCTGTACCACTGCAGCACTGCCATACACCCGAATATTCCCCTCCCCTGAAGCCTTCAGGTTAATGATCTCATCAATACTTTTTAGAAAGATCGTATTTTGCCAGTCCAAGTGATCCAAACTGGTGGATAGCACATATTTATTTACTTCATTAATTCCTGGCCAGTCTTCAGCATGCTTCGGCCAGTAAGGCTCAAAAATCTGAAAGGTATTCTTACCAATCAGAATATCGGTAGACTGCATCCATTTTTGCATGATGCGATCAAATGCTGCATCGGGTTCAGCACTAAAATACGGCGCCACCCAGCCACCATATTGAAAGCCACCAGATGTATCTTCTTCCGGGCCGCCGGGTGCCTGCATTACACCATCTAGAGTCAGAAATTCCTGGACAATAATTTTTCTCATTACGCTGCCCTTATTTTTATTGAGTCATCTAGGATTTATTTTTAGCATGTGATTCAGGCGGATTCTGTAAATTTTAGGCACAAAAAAACCGCAACATGTGCGGTTCATTGTTCAAGTTGGTGCGCTCAGAGAGATTCGAACTCCCGACCCCTTAGTTCGTAGCCAAGTGCTCTATCCAGCTGAGCTATGAGCGCGTAACTTGTGTCGTCTTTATTAGACTGCGTTATTTTCCGGTTTACTTATTGGTGCGCTCAGAGAGATTCGAACTCCCGACCCCTTAGTTCGTAGCCAAGTGCTCTATCCAGCTGAGCTATGAGCGCGACATAAGTAAAGTGGCGGTGAGAGAGGGATTCGAACCCTCGATACAGTTGCCCGTATGCGTCCTTAGCAGGGACGTGGTTTCAGCCACTCACCCATCTCACCGTAACGTGCCGCCATAATACAAATTTCGGCATAGCACTGCAAGCACAGCTTGAAAAAAAACTGCATATTTTTGCTCGTTTAAATACTTTTTAAACAATTTCCCTGTTTTTAGTCATTTAAGTCCTGAAAAAACCCGATAAATTTCCAGTTATCTAAAATTAGCCAAAAATCGAAAACTTAAACAGATTATTGCAATCATTTACGTGCAGTCTGCACTGACATGACTTATGCTAAACCTATCTCCAAGGACACTTTAAAGATATGATGAAAAATTGGGTCGATCCTGAAGCAAAAGCTGAAGCCGAACGTTATGACAACCCTATTCCAAGCCGTACCCTGATTCTCGAAACTATAGAAGAAAAAACTGCCCTGTCCCATGCTGACCTGGTGGAATATTTTGAAATTGCCGATCAAAAAAGTATTGATGCCCTGAGCCATCGTCTGATTGCGATGGTACGTGACGGGCAATTGATGAAAGACGGTTACAAGTTCCAGATCGCGGCGGAACAGCCTGAGCATGAAGCAACGGTATATATCAACTCCAAGGGAAGCGGCACAGCCAATATTTCAGGTGAAGATGACCTGCTCTTACCTGAACGTGAATT
Organism: Acinetobacter sp. YH12235; assembly: GCF_013417705.1. Lineage (NCBI taxonomy): Bacteria > Pseudomonadati > Pseudomonadota > Gammaproteobacteria > Moraxellales > Moraxellaceae > Acinetobacter > Acinetobacter sp. YH12235. Next base: position 27,956 of record NZ_VPDL01000032.1, read on the forward strand.
GCGTCAGGTCTTTAACGGTGACCGTGTCAAAGTCCGTCAGACCTCAGTAGACCGCAAAGGTAAGGCCTGGGGCTTTATTACCGAGGTTTTGCAGCATCGTGTCAAACAGATCATTGGTAAAGTGTCTGAATATGAAGGCGAATATTTTGTTCAGCCAGCTAATCCAAATGCACATCAGCCTATTACTCTAGAAAAAGAGCTGATCGAGCATGCCCAGGTCAAAGTCGGCGATTCAATCCGCGTGGCAATTGATACCTACCCAACCAAAGAAGAATTTGCGACTGGCCATATTGTGCAGTCGATGGCAGACAAAGCCGATACCGAAATCATCATTCCACAGACGATTCTGGAATATGGCCTGCCATATGAATTCCCTGAAGAAGTCTTGAAAGAAGCGGAAAGCTTTAAAGAGCCTTCTGCCAAAGACCGTGACGGCCGTGTCGATCTACGTGATTTAGCGCTTGTCACCATTGACGGGGAAGATGCACGTGACTTTGATGATGCGGTCTATGCAGAAAAACGTCCGGGCGGTGGTTATCGTGTCGTCGTGGCAATTGCTGATGTGAGTCATTATGTACGTCCGGGCAAACCACTGGATGATGAAGCGCAAGAACGCGGGACATCCGTGTATTTCCCACACTTCGTTTTACCAATGTTGCCTGAAGCACTCTCTAATGGCCTGTGTTCATTAAATCCGAATGTCGATCGCCTGTGCATGGTCTGTGACCTGAAACTGTCACGTGCTGGCCGAGTCACTGGGTATGAATTCTATCCTTCAGTCATGCATTCCAAGGCACGTCTGACCTATGATCAGGTCGCGAAGTATTTTGAAGGTGACAGTACAGCAATCACTGAAGATCGTAGTGTACGTAAATCACTAAATACCCTGTTCCAGTTGTATCAGATTCTAAAAGGCTTACGTGCTGAACGTAATGCGATGGAATTCGAAACCATTGAAACCTATATGACTTTCGATGAGCTGGGTGGTATTAATGAGATTCTGCCACGTACCCGCAATGACGCGCATAAGCTGATTGAAGAATGTATGTTGCTAGCCAACGTTGCAGCAGCTGAATATGCATTGAAAAATGAAATACCGATGCTGTACCGGGTGCATCAACCCCCTGAGTTCTCACGTATCCAGAAAGTTCGTGATTTCGTGAAACTGCTGGGTCTGCCATTCCCGGAACAGCCAACCCAAGCTGACTATCAAGCGGTGATTGAAGCGACCAAAGACCGGATTGATGCGCCAAGTATTCATGCCGTGTTATTACGCTCCATGATGCAGGCCTATTACGGTGCCGACAATGCTGGTCACTTTGGTCTGGCTTATGAAGCGTATACACACTTCACTTCTCCAATTCGCCGTTACCCGGATCTGTTATTACATCGTGCTATCAAAGCTCATTTGAGTAAAAAGCCATATCCAATTTCAGGTGCATCTTTAGATGATGCCGGTGAGCATTTCTCAGCGACAGAACGCCGTGCTGATGAAGCCTCCCGCTCTGTAACGACCTGGCTGAAATGTCACTATATGCAGCAACATCTTGGTGAAGAGTTCGTCGGAATTATCAGTGCAACGGCTGAATTTGGTTTGTTTGTCACGCTGAAAGACCTCTATGTCGATGGTATGGTGCATGTTAGCCAGTTGGGCGATGACTTCTTTGTCTTTGATCAAAGCAGCCAGAGTCTGGTCGGCCAGAACCGTGGCCAGATCTTTGGTCTGGGTGATGAAGTCAAGATCAAGGTCGCTGGAGTCAATCTGGAAGAACGCAAAATTGACTTTGAATTGATCCAGCAACTGACTCATGCGGGTCGTCCAATTCGCGCCCGTGCTCCACGTGTCGCAGAAAAAAAACCTGCACCACGTCCGGAAGCAAAAGAGGAAGTCTTCAATAATCATGAGTGTGCGCAAAAAGCCCAGCCCAGTGATGATGGAGAACAGCCCATACGACGCAAAAAAGACAAATCCAAGCCCAGTTCCTACAGCAAAAAGCCTGCTAAAAAATCTGCAGGAAAGTCTGAAGCAAAGGCTAAAGATAAAGTAAAGAAAAAAGCCAAGATCAAAAAGAAAAAGTCGAATGCAAAAGCCAAGACTGAATAATTTCTGATGATCATAAAAAGAGCGCTACGGCGCTCTTTTTATTTTATAATGCAGTTAAATAACGACTAAAAAAATATCATGCTTATTGCATCAAATAATAAACAGCATTTACATATCTATGCGATTCTAATTTTTACGATTTTGATCCTCAGTGACTTTATTGCACTCAAGTATTTTAATTTTGTAGCAACGCCACTTACGAATTATTTTGCATTGATTATAAGCTGTGTCATATGTATTGGAATATTGCTGTATTTTATAAGACTCAAACAGCATGGTTTATGGTTTCCACCTTATCATTGGCGTAATTTCAGAAAGTGCCCCAATTTTTATAGTCTTTTTATCTTTCCTTCGGTCATGATCTCAGCACTTTGGATTAATCTGACCACCTATCCACCCTATCTTTATACGAAGCTGACAGGCGAAACTAACAGTATTTCGATTACTACTCAGGCTGGGAAATTCAAAGGTGTTCGAAATCATATCTCTTATGCCTTTGACACAGAATATAGACATTTACCGGTTATGGAGTTATCTGCTTCTGAGTTTCTGCTTTATCAAAATAAACCCGTTGAACTACAGCTTAAGCTTACAACAAGTAATTTAGGCAGCATTGTGCATGAGATTGAAGAGATCAGGATCCAGTCTGAAGTCGAATAAATAATACCGTCGTATGCTTGATTTCCCTGCCAATAAGCCCTACATCTAGATTTAACACAGGAAATGACTTCGGCAGAAACGACATGACATTAGAAAAAGCAACTTTACCCGTTCCACAATTCGATCAGATTACGCTGGCAGATCTTAAACAAAAAATTGAAAACTGCATTCAGCAAGGTTTGCAATTTCTAAATGAACTGAACCAGACACCTGATACTGTCCAGGAACAACTTGCTGTTCTGAAACAGGTCGACACGCTAGAAAATAATATGAGCGAGTCCTGGGGTGTTTTGTCGCATCTCAACGCAGTCATGAATAATAGTGAAACCCGTGATGTCTATCAGGCATTATTACCGGGTCTAAGTGATTACTATACCCAGTTGGGCCAGCATACGGCGCTATATCAAACCTATCAGCATGTACAGGATGCACCGGTCTTCAATGAACTGCCGGAAGCTCAGCAAAGTGCAATTAAACTGGCGCTACGTGACTTTAAATTGTCAGGTGTGGCTCTAGAGGGTGAAGCCAAAAAACGCTATGCAGAAATTTCTGCACGTTTGTCACAACTTTCCTCAGATTTCTCCAATCATGTACTGGATGCAACTCAAGCTTATTTCAGACCGCTTAAGGAAGAAGAATTAGCGGGCCTGTCTGAAAGCAATATTGAACTCTTAAAACAGTATGGCCAGCAACGTGAACTGGATCAGCCGGTTGCCACTTTAGATTTCCCGTCTTATCTGGCAATTATGACTCATGCCGAAGATCGTGGCCTGCGTGAAGAACTCTATAAAGCCTATACCACACGCGCGTCAGATCAGTCCGAACAGACTGAATTTGACAATACAGCCATCATGGAAGAAATCCTGAAATTACGTCAGGAAATGGCAGCACTATTAGGCTTTAATAACTATGCCGAATATTCGCTGGCCAGCAAAATGGCGCCAAATGTCGAAGCTGTCGATGAATTCCTGCGTGATCTGGCGGAACATGCCCGTGCGCCTGCTAAACAGGAAGTGGCTGAACTGAAAGCCATTGCTGCTAAAGATGGTATTACTGAATTAAAGCCCTGGGACAGCAGTTACTATTCTGAAAAGCTGAAAATGCAGCAGTTTAATCTGTCTCAGGAATCGCTAAAACCCTACTTCCCGGCTCCAAAAATTCTGCAAGGCCTGTTCAGTATCCTGAAACGTTTATATGACATTCAGGTGGTTGAACGTGAAGCGCCAGTCTGGCATCCAGATACGCGTTATTTTGAACTGGAAGATCAGGGCGAAGTGATTGGCGGTTTCTATTTCGATCTCTATGCACGTCAGGGCAAACGTGGCGGTGCCTGGATGAGCGGCTTCCGTTCACGCATGCAAATTGCTGAAGGCCTGCAAAAACCAATCTGTTATATGGTAGCAAACTTTACTCCACCTGTGGGTAACCGCCCTGCACTACTGACTCATGATGAAGTGATTACCCTGTTTCATGAGTTTGGTCACGGTCTGCATCATATGCTGACAGAGGTGGACAATATTGCCGTGGCTGGTACGCATGGCGTGGATTGGGATGCTGTCGAACTACCAAGCCAGTTTATGGAATTCTGGGCCTGGGATCAGGACAGTTTAAACCTGCTCAGCGAACATATCGAAACCAAGGAAGTCTTACCTGCTGACTTGTTAAAAGCTTTATTAGATGCCCGTTTCTTCCAGTCCGGTATGCAAACTTTGCGTCAGCTGGAATTTGCTTTATTCGACCTGACCATTCACCGTGCCAATCCGGCATTGAGTGCTGAACAGATTCAGGCAACCTTAAACGAGATTCGTGAAAAATATGCCGTTTTACCTACTACAGCATATAACCGATTCCAGCACAGCTTCAGTCATATCTTCGCGGGTGGATATGCAGCGGGCTATTATTCTTATAAATGGGCAGAAGTTTTGGCCAGTGATGCCTTCGATCGCTTCGAAGAAGAAGGAATTTTTAACACTGAAACCGGAAAGCAGTTTAGACAAAAAATTCTAGCAGTTGGCGGAAAAGATACAGCACTTGACGCATTTATCAATTTCCGCGGACGCGAGCCAAAAATAGATGCTTTGTTACGTCATCAAGGTTGGACGAACCGCTCTAAAAACGCTTAAACTACGTTTTTAAGTAAATCACAGGGTGAGTATGATGGCTATCAAACGTCGTTTCATTGCAGGCGCAAAATGTCCTAAATGTCAGGCGTTGGATCGGATCGTTATGCTGACCTCTGGTGAAGCTGAATGGATTGAATGTATCGAATGTGGGTATGAAGAAAACCGTCCTACCCATATCGAGGAACCTGAGTCACCAGCCGTTCCGGATGAAATTGGTGTGATTCAGTTTAAACCCCGTCAGCCAAAAGAATAATTTCGGGAACCTAAATGACTCTAGATCATCGACAAAATCCTAAACTTTTATGGGGAATAGTGAGTGGATTAATTGTTGTGATTATTGCTGTTTTAATAATTACACAGTTTTTTCTCACGCAAAATGAAACATTACCGGCACATCAGGGTGACTTGATGCACGCACCGGTGACACAAGCTGCACCTAAAGCAGAACCTGAACCGGAAGAAATTGTGCCTACTTCTGAAAATGTCTTGGTCGATGCCTCTATTATAAGAGAAGAAGTCACTGAAAATGCCACTTTGGCGAAAGAAGAAATTGCCAAACTGGAAGATATTCAGCAACAGCTCAATGAGCAGGAAAAAAGCCTGAAGCAACAGCATAGTGATGCGGATGAGCTGATTAAACTCAAAGAGGAACAAATCAAGTTACTCGAAGCACAACTGGCACAATAGTCAGAATGAGTTAGGGATTTTCAGCTAGAATATCCACAGATTTTCTAGCTAAGTTCCCTCATGAGTGTAGCCTCCCCCTCGCATCTGGTTAAGGCAATTGTCTTTCTGACCTGTTCCGCTTTTTTGTTTTCAGTCATGGGCGTCTGTATCCGCTTCGCCTCACACACCGTTGACAATGCCACTGTGGTATTTTTCCGGAATTTTGTCGGCCTGTTTATTTTTCTTCCTTTAATCTTCAATAAAGGCATTAACTTTTTTAAAACTGAAAAACTCTGGATGCACACCTGGCGTTCTGTCGCAGGTCTGACGGCGATGTATGGATTTTTCTATGCCATTGCACATTTAAAGCTCTCCAATGCCATGGTCTTTACCTATTCCTCACCAATTTTTATTCCGCTGATTGCTTGGCTGTTTCTAAAAGAAAAAGTCACTCAAAGCATGTTACTGGCTGCTGCGATCGGTTTTATTGGCGTGTTGTGCGTAGCTAAGCCTGATTCCGGTTTATTTAACCTAATGTCTGTGATTGGCTTGAGTGCCAGCTTCTTGGCTGCTATGGCTTTTGTCACGGTTCGCGCATTGACCCAGACCGAACCACCAGAACGAATTGTGTTTTATTTCTGTCTGATCGGCACCCTGATTTTCATGATTCCAATGTTCTGGCATTGGCGTCCTTATACCCTGACTGAACTCGGTTATTTAATTGCAGCCGGTTTATTGGCAAATACCAGCCAGTTATTTCTATCCAATGCTTATAAACTGGCACCTGCTGGTCAGATTGGACCAGTGAACTATATTGCGATTTTCTTCGCTGGCTTATGGGGCTATTTATTCTGGCAGGAAGTTCCGGATCTCTATAGCCTGCTCGGATTAGGGCTGATTTTTTGTGGGATTTTACTGTGTAGTCCTGTTTTACAAAATAAGCTTAGGCTGCGTTAAGGCCACAATAAAAAAAGCACCCGAAGGCACTGCTGTCCCATAGTTTGCTTTAAATAAAAAAACCTGAGTCCTAACAGTTAAAATATGAGTGCAAACAAACACTTTAACGACCAGGATTCAGGTTTTGTCACATCAGAATACCGTATTTCATG
>NZ_VPDL01000033.1:0-33259 GCF_013417705.1 Acinetobacter sp. YH12235
AGGGTGCAATCTAAATTTTCAGATAAAGTCATAAAAAAATGAGCGTATTTACATACACTCATTTTTACTACATTTTACTAATATTTGCTTAACTGACTGGCATTACTCTCTATGAGCGGTTTTTTATAGGCAAGAGATTTAAAAATAGCCTAAGCATTTAAATCATCAGGCTATACTGATTTAAGGTATTTAATAAAATTAATCCTTAAAGGTCTCGTTTAGTGCATTCTGAACAGCTTCCACTCGAGATTTACAGGCTTTATACGCCTGCATAGACTCTTCAACGATTTTCATCAGATTATCAATATCTGGTTCTTGCTGAGATTCAAGTAATTCAGCATTCTTTTTCAAGATGTCATAGCCTTCCTGAAAGCTCAAAGTATCATGACTCATGGGGAGTTACCTGCGTAAGTTGTGCTGAAAATAGGCCATCGTGTAATTCAACCTGAACGGGTTGTTGGACATCAATTTGATGGATTGAACGAACCACATGTTCTTGCTGGCGCACAATGGCATAGCCTTTGGACAAAACATGTTTGGGATTTTGCAGCAGTGTTTCCCGCATCAGGGCATCTAGCTGCTGGTTAATCAGTTGGGTCTGTTGCTGGGCAAGGTTAGAGGTGTTGGACTTGAGCTGCTCTAAACGTTGCAAGGCATTCATAATCTGGTGATTGGCCAAATTTTGGATTAGCTTTAGATATTGCTCATTCTGGCTTTGATAAGCTTGAATTTGCTGTTGAGAAAGTCTCTGGATACTTTGCAGGTTATTTATAACTTCTTGCGTCAGCTCGACGACATGATTGCGAATTCCAGCAATCACTTTACTTGGTGTGTCGAAAGAACGATGAGCAATTTCATCCAGAATCGTCCTGTCTTTTTCATGACCAATACCAACCCAGACGGGAACTGAACGTTTGCAGAGCAGGGCAGCCAATGCATAGTCATTTAAATAAGCTAGATCATTGACTGCACCACCGCCACGAATGATTACGATCAGGTCAGGCGCGTTATGATAAGTTTGTGCCCACTGCTTTAAAGCTTGTGCCAAGCTTTGCATGATGCTTTGCGCTGCCGTATTTCCCTGAAAGGTCGCACTGTGATAGATAAATTCGCATACCTGAGCTTTTTGTAAAGCATCAGCATCTTTCTTGAAATCGCCCAGACCTGCAGCCTTTTCTGGAGCAATCACCAGAATCCGGTTTAGGTCAAAAGGTGTAGGCAGATTTTTATTGCGATTAATCAGACCTTCGGTTGTCAGTCTTTCTACAATCTGCTGATAACGTCGGGCTATATCTCCCAAGGTATATCCAGAATCAATCTCTACAATATTTAGGGAAAACCCATATTGCGGATCAAAGCTGGCTTTGACTTTGATTAAAACCTTAAGGTCCCGGCTTAGCTCAATACCACTTTCACGTTCAAATTGCGTCACAATTTTCTGTGCAGCAAATTTCCAGATGGTGGCCCGGCAACTGGCAATGACCTGATCATTGTCAGGATCTTTTTCTGCCAGTTCCAGATAGTAATGGCCAGCTTTGATATTTAAATTTCGAATCTCAGCTTTGACCCACACCGGTGTATCGAAAGTGATTTTAACTACTTCCTGAACCGTAGAAAGGTATTCTTTTAAGGAAAGCTGGAGATCGTCTTGCATGCCGAGATAAAGTTTAAAATTCAATCAAATATTAAATCAATATGATTGCTAGTACAAACACTAAGCTCAGCGCATAAAGAAGACTAGGATAAAAAACTGAGGCAAGAATTAGCTTAATAGTCTAAAAACAAAATATTAGAGTAATCCTTGGTTGATGAAAGGTAATAAACACTTTGTATAATAATGTAATGACATTGTCATCTTGAAGCCATTCCAATATTTAACTGAATCTAAATTTTAGTTAGTTTAAGAAAGAGATTACTTTTAAAAGCTAATTATTGATTGATATAAATCATAGGAAATAGTGAGAACTTAAATGGGGTTAAACCTAATGATATTAAAAAATGATCCTGCCGCTTTTTACAGAATTACAAACACTCAAGCCTTTTCAGATCTGACGCTATAAATGGAATATGCTACATTAAAGGCGAATTCCTTTAGAAGAATACCGCTCATGAAAAAAATAATTTTATCTGGTTTGTCCGGATTATTTGCATCCATCCTCCTTGCTGGTTGTAGTACAACCCAGTCGCCTGATTCAAACTCTGCGTCATTAGGAACAGCCAATCCAGCGAGTGCCTATTGTATCAATCAGGGTGGAAAGCTGGAAATCCGTAATGAAACTAATGGGCAAGTGGGCTATTGTCATATAAAAAATGGGCAAGTGGTCGAAGAATGGGAATATTTCCGAGCAAACCAGCCTAAATGTATCGCTGATCAGGCAGCTGCACTGGTGGGTCAATCGAATTTAACTGAAGCGCAAATCAAAGAAAAAACCAAAGCTCAAATGGTACGCATGGTTGCACCTGGCCAGCCTGTCACTATGGATTATCGTGAAGAGCGCGTGACGGTCACTGTAGATCCAGCCACTAAGAAAGTAGTTCAGGCCAGCTGTGGTTAAGATATGAAATGCTACTTTCGAGCAGGCAGTATCAATAAGAATAGGTAGAAATTTCATTTTAAATGACAAATCTGTGCTGATCTCTTATAGTGCCTCTCGGAAGGAGAAATTCATGAAAAAGTTATTTGCTTTATCGCTGATGGTTGCTCTGGTCGGCTGTGCAGAGAAAAAACCTTTAACCCCTGAAGAGCAGTGGCATGGCTATTGTCGTAGTGTGGGGAATGCTGCACGGACCATTATGCTGGATCGTCAGAATGCGATCGAGAAAGAAAAGGCTGTTGAGCATGCCAACAAGATTGATGACGACATTACTCGCGGTTTTATCCTGAATATTATCGATGAAGTCTATGCACTTCCGGAACAGGAAATTAAGACCGATGTAGATGCAGCCCGTGAGAAAGTCCGCGCTGAATTTACCGAAAAATGTATCGCCACACCGCATGATAAAATGCCAGATTACAAACCGTTCTAAGGAACGGTTTTTTATATTTAAATAAAACAAACTAAGAAATCATCATTCAAAATAAATAGTGGTTTATAGATATAAGAAAATTCTTCTAATAATAAAAATAGCCTAAGCAATATTAAATATAATTTGTGACAATTGCTAAATCTAAAATATAGAAATGCTTATCTTTATATTGAATAATGAATTTAACTCCAAAGCCTTGAGGAGAACAATAATATGGACGTCGTGAAGTATTTATATCACTCAGATCTGCTGTTAGAAGATGAAAAAGGATTGGCGATTATCGGTGGCGGACGCTATGTCCTGAGTGTAGGAGACAAGGTCGTGATTAAGCAGATCTTGGAGCAGGACAAAAAACGCTGTCTGGTCGAGATTTCCTTTGCCAGCAACAACCATAGTCAGACTTATGAAGATCAATGCGAATTAAAATTTGAGGGTTGTCGGGACGCTTTTCAGCAATATTTGAACTCGACGACAGTCCACTAAGGTGGAGTATCTTTTTCTAAGTAAATCAGGCAACATCGATGTTGCCTTTTTTATGCGTCAAATTTGGTTAAAAGTTGCCATATCTGTACTTAAATTATGCAAGGCGATGATGATTTGATTATTGAATGATCTTTATAAGCATCATTTAGTTATAAAATAATGAGCATCACAAAGAAACACTGTACTTGCATTAACTTTTAACTGGAATTTTAGTAAAATTTTAGAGTCCATATTATTTGTGAAGCTTTTATAAAGCAGGAATTCACAGGTAATTTTTTAAAAAAGAGGAATAACACCGTGCTAGAAGCTTACCGCCAACACGTTGAAGAACGTGCCGCACTCGGAGTCCCACCGAAGCCACTTGATGATGCTCAAACTGCTGCATTAGTTGAATTATTAAAAAATCCCCCAGCTGGTGAAGAAGCATACTTAGTTGACTTGCTTGAAAACCGTGTTCCAGCGGGTGTTGACCAAGCTGCATACGTAAAAGCTGCGTTCTTAGCTGCATTGGCAAAAGGCGAAGCGACTTCTCCACTAGTTTCTAAAGAACGTGCGGTTTACTTACTGGGCACTATGCTTGGTGGTTATAACGTTGCTCCTTTAGTTGAACTTCTAGAAGACGCAGAGCTTGGTGGTCTTGCTGCTGAAGCTTTGAAAAAAACGCTTCTTGTATTTGATGCGTTCCATGACGTAGCTGATAAAGCACGTGCAGGTAATGCAAATGCAAAAGCTGTTCTTCAATCATGGGCTGACGCTGAATGGTTCACAAACCGTGCAGACGTTCCAGAAGAAATCAAACTGACAGTTTTCAAAGTAACTGGCGAAACGAATACTGATGACTTGTCTCCAGCACAAGACGCTTGGAGCCGTCCAGACATTCCATTGCACGCAAATGCAATGCTGAAAAACGAACGTGATGGCATCAACCCAGAAGTTCCTGGTGAAGTTGGTCCATTAAACCAAATTAAAGATCTCATCGCGAAAGGCAACAAAGTTGCTTACGTAGGTGACGTTGTTGGTACAGGTTCTTCTCGTAAATCTGCAACTAACTCTGTACTTTGGTTCTTCGGTGACGAAATCGCTCACATTCCTAACAAGAAAGAAGGCGGTTATTGCTTAGGTTCTAAAATTGCTCCGATTTTCTTCAACACTATGGAAGACGCTGGTGCGTTACCAGTTGAAATCGACGTAGCAAACATGAACATGGGTGATGAAATCACTCTTAAAATCGACAAGGCTGCTGCTAAAGTAACTGCGTTCAAAGACGGCGCTCAAATCGCTGAAGCTGACCTTAAAACTCCAGTACTTTTAGACGAAGTTCGTGCGGGTGGTCGTATTAACCTGATCATCGGTCGTGGTTTGACAACTAAAGCACGTGAAGAGCTTGGTCTTGAGCCTTCAACTCTGTTCCGTACTCCAGTACAACCTGCTGACACTGGCAAAGGCTTCACCCTTGCTCAGAAGATGGTTGGTCGCGCTTGTGGTCTTCCTGAAGGTCAAGGTATCCGTCCAGGTACTTACTGTGAACCACGTATGACTACTGTTGGTTCTCAAGATACTACTGGTCCGATGACTCGTGACGAATTAAAAGACTTGGCTTGCCTAGGCTTCTCTGCTGACTTGGTAATGCAATCTTTCTGTCACACAGCTGCGTATCCAAAACCAGTTGACGTTCAAATGCAACACACGCTTCCTGATTTCATCATGAACCGTGGCGGTGTTTCTCTACGTCCAGGTGACGGTATTATCCACTCTTGGTTAAACCGTATGCTTCTTCCAGATACCGTTGGTACTGGCGGTGACTCACATACTCGTTTCCCAATCGGTATCTCATTCCCAGCGGGTTCTGGTCTTGTAGCATTCGCTGCAGCAACTGGTGTTATGCCACTTGATATGCCAGAATCTGTTCTTGTGAAGTTCAAAGGTAAAATGCAACCTGGTATCACTCTACGTGACCTAGTTCATGCAATTCCTTACGTAGCGATCCAAGAAGGTGACCTGACTGTAGAGAAGAAAGGTAAGAAAAACATCTTCTCTGGCCGTATCCTTGAGATTGACCTGACAGAAATGGAAACTGACCTGACTGTTGAGCAAGCATTCGAACTTTCTGATGCTTCTGCTGAACGTTCTGCTGCTGGTTGTGCGATCACTCTTTCTGAAGAGAAAGTTGCTGAATACCTACGTTCTAACATCACTATGCTGAAGTGGATGATTTCACAAGGCTATGGCGATGCTCGTACTATGGCGCGCCGTGTTGAGAACATGGAAAAATGGTTGGCTAACCCATCACTTCTTAAAGCTGATGCTGATGCTGAATACACTAAAGTGTATGAAATCGACCTTTCTACAATCACAGAACCAGTTCTTTGCTGCCCGAACGACCCAGATGATGCGAAACTTCTTTCTGACGTTCAAGGCGTGAAAATTGATGAAGTATTCATCGGTTCTTGTATGACTAACATCGGTCACTTCCGTGCAGCTGGTAAACTTCTAGACAAAGTACCTGGTGGTTCTTTATCTACTCGTCTATGGTTGGCTCCACCAACTCGTATGGACGAACACCAATTGATGGAAGAAGGTTTCTACAATACTTATGGTAAAGCTGGCGCTCGTACTGAAATGCCAGGCTGTTCATTATGTATGGGTAACCAAGCACGTGTAGCTCCAAACACTACTTGTGTGTCTACATCTACTCGTAACTTCCCGAACCGTCTAGGTCAAGGTGCTAACGTTTACCTAGCATCTGCTGAGCTTGCTTCTGTTGCTGCTGTATTAGGTAAATTACCTTCTCCAGAAGAATACCAACAGTACGCTGCTCAAATCGACAGTATGTCTGCTGACATCTACCAATACTTGAACTTCGACAAGATGAGCGAGTATACAGATGCTGCTAAAGACATCGATACCAAGAAAATTGCTGCTGCTCAATTAGCTTAATTGATCAAAAAGTAGTTTAGAATAAGGGCTGATTTATCAGCCCTTATTTTTTTATTTAGTATTTATAAGATGTACAAACTTATTTCGATTTTAAAAGAATTATCAGCACAACACGATATAAAAAATTATCATTGGGATATTCCCAAAAATTGCCCGATACAAATTCCAGATTATTTATCCTCAAACTTCGATAGAAATGTTTATCTCAAAGAACATTTCAATAAAGCCTTGAATAAAGGTGACTGTTTACCTGGTTATTATTGGATAATTCAAGAGTGGGGCGGGATTTCTTCTTTCAAACGTAATGAACTGAACGATGCCAAAATTTTGAAATTTTTAAAGGATCTTGAGGAAAAATCGCTTACTAAAGTATCTTTTGATCGTATTTCATCTTTTTCTAAAGTTGCTTCTTTCATTCAACCCAGTGAATACGTTATTTATGATTCAAGAGTGATTTATTCACTCAATTGGCTACTATTTAATTATGCATCTGAGTGGGAGCTGTTTAGTCAGCCACAAAGTCGAAATAGTGAGTTGATGAAATATGATATGCAAACAATATTTCGTCTGACAGGAAAGAGCCCTAAATACCGTAGTCATAAAAATGCTTATAATGAATATTGTGAGTTGATAAAAATGCTTTCTAAAGAAATCTATGAACAAGGTGGTAAGCCTTATTTGTTAGAAATGTTATTGTTTACTGTGGCACCAAATGCGATTGTAGAAGATATACAGAAAAAAGTTTCTCTAAAAATTGATTTAGAATTAACTGTTTAATTGAAAGATAATTTAAATAAGAAGTATGATTAGGGCTGACTTATGAACGCTTTTTTATATGAATAATCAATCTTGCTATATGTGTGATAATTTGGCGACAACAAAAGAACACGTGCCACCAAAATGCTTATTTCCAGAAAAAAAAGACTTAAAAGATATTAGTTTAGATTTAAGAAAAGGACTGATCAAAGTACCTTCATGTGTGAATCATAATTGTAAGAAGTCAGGTGATGATGAATATCTGTTGAATGTTTTATCAATGACAATTCAAACAGGTAAATATGGACTTTTAAATTTTGAAAGTAAGGTAATGCGTTCTTGGAGTAGAAAGGATCGAATATCTAAACTAAAAGAAAAATTAATATCGACAGCTAGAGCAGTAAAAATAAAAGATTCAGAGTCAGAAGATATTTTTGAAGCTTTGGAATTAACTGTAGATAGGGATAGATTGAAAGAAGTTTTAAGATGTTGTGCTCTAGGACTTTATTATTATGAATTTGGAAAGAGGTATAAGGGTTCAGTACACTCAACTCCTTTATTTTCACCAATCCCTGATAAGAATTGGATAGAACAACAAGGTCAAATGGAGGATTACTATTTTAATAAATTTAAGAATATTAAAAGAAAAGGAGATAATCCTGAGATTTTCCAATATGCGTTTTATCAAGATACATTTAATAATATGCTAGTAGTACTAATGTGGTTTTATGAAGGATGTAAAGCAATATCATTTTTCAGATAAGCATATATTTAAAAACTTCTACAAATTGCACATTTACTAAATATATCATGCAATTCAAATATTAAAAATTATTGAAAGTTGTCATAAAAGCCCAAACAATCTCGATTCCTCTGCATTGGTGGTTTCCTCAATGGAACTCAGGTTAAAGACCAAGGCGATAGCTTTGTCTGCGTCGAAAATGGTAAACAGGTGACTTACCATAAAAAGGAAATCTTCCATCAAGATGCTTGGGATCATGATTATTATGTTTGTGAAACTACGACTGACCAGCAAGCACGCAACTGGGTTTATGATATTCCACCACATTAATTGTCTCTATTCAGGCTGTAAATCAAACAATTACTAGAAACAATAACTTGCATAACATTTCTAAAATTGATTTTTCATACTATTTTCCTAAAACTGTATGAAAATAAAGCCAATAGGGAATATTATGAATTATGAAATCGATGCCTTTGGCACCTTGGTAATTGCAGTTTTTTTTCTTTTCATTGGGCGGTATCTGGTTAGTAAAATTGGCTTCTTTAGAAATTATAACTTACCCGAACCCGTAATCGGCGGTCTGATCGCAGCGATTACAGCTTTTATTCTCTATAAATTTTTTAATATCAGTGCCACATTTGACTCAGAAATCCAAACTATTTTGATGCTGATGTTCTTTACCTCTGTTGGTTTAAGTGCAGACTTTACCAAGCTCAAAGAAGGCGGGAAATCACTGCTGATCTTTCTGGTCTGTGTCATTCTATTTGTAGTTGTACAAAATGCGGTGGGTATGAGCTTAGCTACAGCACTTGGGCTTGATCCATTGATTGGTCTGATTGTTGGTTCTGTTACCTTAACAGGGGGTCATGGTACTGCCGGTGCTTGGGGTGAAGTTCTGGAAACTCAATATGGAATCCAGGGGGCAATTGTCCTCGGAATGGCAAGCGCTACTTTTGGTTTGATTATTGGTGGACTTGTGGGCGGTCCGGTTGCCAAATTCTTGATTAAACGCAATCAATTGGCAGAGACAGTAGCGCAAGAGACCAATGAGCAACAACTCGATACTAGCATCAACACCGCACCCTTCGAATATCCAAAGAAAACCCGGTTGATTACAGCCAGTAATGCAGTGTCGACTTTGGGGATGTTTGCGCTATGTATTTTTGTTGCGAATGAGATGACAGAGATCAGTCAGGGAAGATGGTTTGAACTGCCGACCTTTGTCTGGGCCTTAGGGACAGGGGTGATTGTACGTAACTTCCTGGAACATGTCCTAAAAGTCGATATCTTCGACCGTGCTATTGATGTATTCGGAAATGCGTCATTGTCTCTGTATTTATCTATGGCTTTACTGTCACTGCAACTTTGGTTACTGGCCGATTTGGCAGGCCCGCTCATTACCATTTTGTTTGCGCAGACAGCGGTACTGATTTTATTTACCGCAATTGTGACCTTTAGAATCATGGGAAAAAATTACGATGCCGCTGTATTGGTAGCAGGACATTGTGGTTTTGGTATGGGAGCAACACCGACTGCGATTGCCAATATTCAGGCGGTCACCAATAGTTATGGTCCATCACATAAAGCATTTTTGATCGTACCGCTGTGTGGTGCATTTTTTATTGATATTGTGAATGCTGTGGTGATTCAGAGCATCATTGCATTTTTCGGTTAAATTTTAATACAACTTTAAAATCATATAGACATGAAAAAGCCCCATGGTTAGGGGCTAGTCGTATGCACATCTGAGGCACATACTGTAAGAGGCTCATCTCATACTGAGCGTATTAAAGCACATTAACCTATCAATAGCCATTTAAATCATCTTTAGGCAGATAACTGTTGCTCAATGACTGGCCATAAGTTTTGATGTGAATTCTTGAACATCAGCATATGGCCAATCCCTTTATGACCATATTCTTGGGGCTTTAGCTCAATCATTTCTGTGGCTGCTTTTGGATATAAGCGCAGCAAGTCTTTGACATTCGCTTGAGTGGCGATTTCATCATCCGACGCCCAGATTGATGTGATCGGGCAGGTGATCTGAGCATGATAGTCATGTGCTGGTGCGATCTTTTTACCAATCGCATTAATTATATAACCTGGTTTACTACAAAATTCTGCCCATTCACGTGCCACATCTTTTGGCAGGTTTTCACCCATACCAATCGCTTGGGTTGGGCCATAGCCTTTAGTGATACGTGCCAATGGGAAAATGATATTGAACATCACTGGCGCTAGTAATTTGGTGCGGCCCCTTAAACCTTTAATATGACCCGTCGATCCGGCAATTGCCACGACTTTTTCCACTTTGACATAGTTTGGGACAATACCCAGCAGCTGTCCACCAGCACTATGACCAAGTAAGATGACCTTTGCTGCCTGAGTTTTAGCTAATAGCGCATCTATCGCAGCCGGAATGTCCAGTTGTCCCCATTGCACAATACTGGCTTTAGACTGCTTAACCGAACCTTTTAAAGATTCCCCAATACCTCGAAAATCAAATACCATTACGGCATAACCCTGAGTTTGCAACCAGCAGCTAAAAATATGATAAAACTGTTTGGTAATGCCAGTCGCAGGACAGATTAATATGGGAGATTTCTTACTTTCAGTCTCAGTGACTGGATAAAAACGTGCACTTAATTGATAGCCATCCTGGCACTTTAGAGTCAATGTTTCGAATTCAGACATGGGCTACACTATATTTTTGAATCAGAATGAATGCTTAAATTTACCTGACTTCTTCAAAGAAACTTGTTAAAACAATGACTAAAAAGTCAGTACGATGATAAAAACGGAATGAAAATATGCAGGGAATCGAACTTGATCTGGCAGTAAAGATCGCGATTATTTTTAGTGGAATATTCTTATGGGTGGGGATGTTAACCGGAGTATGGAAGTATTGGCAAATCCGCCAGTCTGTCAATTCACGGGCGCATTATTATGTGGATATTGCGCATCGCAGCAGTCTGCTTTATGCCCCTGCGACATTGATTCTGGCAGTATTGGCTTACTATTCAGCACTATCTTCGCAGATTAATTTGATCTGTGTATTGATCAATGTTCTCTTTTTCAGTTTCTCGATTAGTGCGTATATCTTGCATGGGTTTTTGAAAGACACCACTAATCAGTTTAAGCGACCGCATCAACTAGGTAAATTTCAGTTGCCGGGCGTGCTTATGACTTTGGCAATGTTAGGTTTAATTATTACAGAATTAGGAGGAACAAGTGTGCTTCTTTATGGGGCGGCGGTCGGATTATTCTAATTTTTTAATAGTTGATTTTATTTTTTGAGCTTTAAGCTCAATTTATTTCTTTTCTGCCAGATGGATGACTGGCCAGATCATCCACTGGGGTATAAATTTATTAATAAATTATCGGTATTTCTGGTCAATCACAGCCCATAAGAAAAAGGCTGCCGACACAATCAAGGCATAACCGACGTACTCAAATTTTAAATTGCCTTGAATTAAACAATGCACAATCAAGGTCAGCATAAGCGCAACCGTGGTGCTCAAGAAAGTCACCAGATTGGTATTTGCCTTAAGAGCGTCAATGAAGACTTGCTTTTTGAAATGTACTGATAACATCTCCATCCCTCCCGTTTATTTGTATTATTGAAGAGTAAATCTTATTGATTTAGTCTGAATTGAATATACAGTTGTACTTCTTAATTTCAACCTTTGCAACTATTTAAGTGAACTTTAACAGTTAAAAAAGGCCTCCTTTAGTCGTATTACTGCACTAATCAATGATTGCATCTGAATCATCACCGTTAACATTTCAGCGAGGGCAGTTCGACTGAAGTGTGCAAGTGACCAATCATTGCTACCATAGAGAAAAGCAAATTCTACGCCAAAAATTTGTAGAGATAATCCAGAGAATGTAAGTCTATGTAGGATGATGAAGGTGAGTTGGTTTAATCAGGAAACAATATGTTTAAAAAACAGTAAAATAGAGAGTTGTATTGATCTTCTGCTAAAGAATGAAAACGGAAGTAAGAAAGAAGCTAATTAAAATAATTGATTAAAAGTTTATAAAGCTTTCTAAAATACAATTTGGCTATGATGAGAAGGTTAGGGTGTAAACAATAAATGCCGGTTTGGGTAAAACCTGACAGATATTGATCACGCTAAAACCGGATTTTGGGTAAAAATACGATTTTTATGACCTCTTAGAAAGATTAATTTCTGATGCGGTCAATCACAGCGGCAATGACAAGAACAATAAGAGATGGAATCAGCCATGCCATATTTTGTTCAGAAAGCGGTAAGTTCTGTAGCAATTCAGGTAATTCAAGACCAGCAACTTTAAGCCCATCAAAAACACCGAAAATAAATGCAACCAGTGTAGTCGGTGCAACAACTTGAGCAGGCTTTTTAAAGAAATGACCGCAGAAGCTTAGCAGGATCACTGCAATCGCAGGCGGATAAATCGCGCTCAATACAGGCACAGACACGGCAATTAGTTTGGTCAAACCAAGATTTGAAATCACCAGCGAGAAGCCGACCAGTACAAAGACAAAGGCTTTATAAGGCAGTTTGGTAATAGAGGAGAAGTATTCAGCACATGCACAGGTTAAGCCAATCGCAGTCACCATGCAGGCAACAAAGATCATGGTGGCAAGGAAATAAGCACCCATATCACCAAAAGCATGTTGTACATAGGCATGCAGAATAATCGCACCATTCGCAGCATTAGGGGCAACATCATGACTACCTAAGCCTAGTTTAAACAGGCTGAGATACACCAGCGTCAAACCGATACCAGAAATAATCGCTGCATTGACTGCATATTTGGTAATCAGCTTGCGATCCGTTACGCCACGAGAAGTAATCGCACGCACAATCACAATACCAAAGACCAATGCACCTAAGGTATCCATGGTCAGATAACCATTAACGATGCCTTCAGTGACCGGACTTGTAACATAGTTACCCACTGCAGCAGGTGGTTTGCCGGCAGGAATCAATACTGCAGCACCGCCTAAAATAATCAATGCGATAATTTTTACTGGAGACAGGAAGTATCCAACTGTATCCAGAATCTTATTTGGATAAAGGGAAACCAGAGTCACTACAGCGAAATAGATCACACTATAGATCAGCAGATTGCTAGGTGCATTGCCAAAGTATGAAGAGAAGCCGATTTCATAAGAAACGGTTGCAGTACGTGGTGTCGCAAACAAAGGCCCAACCGTCAGATAACACACGACAGTCAATAAAAGACTGGCAGCTTTACCTAAAGGAGAACTTAAGATCTGGATTGAACCTTCAACACGTGACAATGCCACGATGGTGATGACAGGTAGGCCAACTGCCGTAATCAGGAAACCTAGGGCAGCTAACCATACATGCTCACCGGCTTGTTGAGCCACAATCGGTGGAAAGATAATGTTGCCTGCACCAATAAACAGTGCAAAGGTCATAAAACCTAAGGCCACAATATCTCTTGTACGGAGACTTGTCATAGAGGGAGAACAAATAAATAAAAGAAAGCGATTTTAGTGTATATATGATGATTTTTGGAGTTTAATTTAATGCCGAAAGCCTTGATTTTACTGATCTTGATGATCGGATAATATGAACTTTAAAAGCTTGGTAGAAATATATCTTTGATATTCAGTTAAAAAAATTATAATTTATTTTTAAATAAATAAATCATTTAGGCTCCATTTCATCATTTTAAGCTTATTGTTTGTATAAATAAGCAGCATTGAGATTCTCTAGAGCAAGTTTTAAGAATTGTCATGCAGAGCGAACAAATGCGCATCTTGGCTGAAAAAGGACTATAATTTCCCGATTCACCTTGAGGATAGATCCATGCGAGCTCCAGCGATTACTCTGAAAACCGAACAAGATATCGAAAAATTACGTATATCTGGGCGTTTGGCTGCACAGGTTTTGGAAATGATCGGGGAGCATGTCAAGCCGGGTGTCACAACTGAATATCTGGATGACATCTGTCATGATTTTATCGTCAATACACTAAAAGTGACGCCAGCTAATATTGGCTATTATGGTTATACCAAAACCACCTGTATTTCACCGAATGAAGTGGTTTGTCATGGTATTCCATCTCCGAATACGGTCTTGCAAGATGGCGATATTATTAATATTGACGTTGCGATCATTAAAGACGGTTATTTTGGCGATACCAGTCGAATGTATTATGTCGGTACACCAACTCCTGAAGCCAAACGTCTGGTCGAAACCACTTATGAAGCTATGGTTGCCGGGATTCATGCCGTTAAACCGGGCGCAACCCTAGGCGATATTGGTTATGCAATCCAGTCTGTTGCACAGCGTGAAGGCTACACCATTGTGCGTGAATATTGTGGTCATGGGATTGGTAAAATTTATCACGAACAGCCAAACATTCTGCATTACGGACAACCAGGTCAGGGCATCAAACTGGTACCCGGTATGGTCTTTACCATTGAACCTATGGTCAACATGGGTAAAGCACGTGTTAAAGAGCTGAAGGACGGCTGGACAGTCGTGACTGCAGATAAATCCTGGTCAGCTCAATGGGAACACATGGTAGTTGTAACCGACACAGGTTTTGAGCTGTTATCACCATGGCCAGAAGGCACTGGCGAGTATCCGGAAATTTAAATTATTTTTCATGTTATGCATTGAAATACAGTAGCTTACATAAATTACAGCATACGTGTTATTAATGACAAAAGCCTACAAAATACTACATGAAGAAGTGGTTTAACCAGCCAAATTCTCTTAATCTATTTATAGTTAGTTGATATTTGCTTTGTTAGATGTCTGATTGCTGTGTATTAGATTTGGCTTGGCGGTAGTAGTTTCCTTTCGTTCACTTCATGCTGTAGTGAATCGTTTTTATTAGCTCATTTTTCCCCAAGAATGAGCTATTTTTTTTGCCGGAAATATGTCTATTTATACAAGATGCAGATGCTCAACCAGATAATCAATAAATACTCTTACAGCTGGTAACAGACCACGACGGGAAGGATAAACCAGATGGAAAATTCCATGTGCCGTTTTCCAGTCTGAAAGTACCCGAACCAGTTCGCCCCGTTCTATATATTGCTGCACGACATTATCGGGCAATAAGGTAATACCACAGCCTGAAGCTGCCAGTTGTGCCAGCATATTCAGGTCTGATCCCATTACGGTCGGGTTGATCCGGATTTTCTTCTGTTGCTGCTGCTCATTCTGCAATATCAGGAACTGTTCAGTATGTTCCTCAGCCATGCTTAAAATTTTATGTTCAGAGAGCTGTTCAGGTGTTTTAAGATCGCCAAATTCATTTAAATAGCCCTGACTGGCAAACAGATGCTGTTCAATTTTTTCAAACTGACGAATTACCAGATTCGGATCATCATCCAGGCTGGTCCGTACCCGTAAGGCCAGATCAAAACCTTCATTAATAATGTCCACACGTCGATTGGTGATCATCATCTGGACTTTAATTTCAGGATATTTTTTCAGGAAATCCGGCAGGATTTTTGCCATTTCATTCTGGGCAATGGAGACGGGCAGGCTGATTTTAATGGTACCACGCGGTTCAGTACTGAGATGATCCACCAGATCATGGGCGGCCTGTGCTGCACTGAGCATCACTTGTGCATGTCGATAGATATTCATGCCAATATCAGTGACTGCAAAATGGCGAGAACTACGCTGAATCAGGCGGACACCAAGGCGTTCTTCCAGATTATAAACACGGCGGCTGAGCTTGGATTTGGGAATATCGGTGGCACGTTCGGCTGCACTAAAGCCGCCATGTTCAACGACCTGCGCAAAACAGTAAAAATCATCCAGATCAGTCAGCATCGTTTAATTCCATTCCTGCAACAATAGGCTGATTAAAAAATGATTGTTGCATACTGTCAACTATAGAATACGAATTTTGAATGATGACTAGATCTCGGACTCAAGTAATTTAAGTAAGGTCTTCATGCCTTCTGTGGCCGTTTGGGAAATCTTGTGAAACTGAACTGGTAAATGCTGTTGATCTGCTTTGGGATCAATATAGTAAGCTGTGGAGTGAGCTGGAATCTCATGGATTAAACCAGCAACAGGATATACTTGCAAACTGGTTCCAATGACCACAAAAATATCAGCATTCTGTACACAATCTTGTGCTTCTTCATAAGCAGGAACTGCTTCGCCAAACCAGACTACATGTGGACGTAGTGGATAGCCATCCTTACAGAAGTGTTTAGTTAAATCTAATTCAGTCCCTTCAATCGGATAAAACTCGGTGGTGTACTGACAATTCGGGCCTGAGGTTTTGGCTAGGCGGATATTACCATGCAGGTGAATGACCTTGGAGCTTCCCGCACGTTCATGCAGATCATCAATATTCTGGGTAATCACATGTACATCAAAATCATCTTCAAGTTCGGCAATGAGTTGATGAGCTGCATTTGGCTGTGCTTCCAGAATATTTTTACGTCGGGCATTATAAAAGCGTTGCACCAGTTCCGGATTTTTAGCCCAAGCTTCCGGTGTGGCCACTTCTTCTATACGATACTGTTCCCAAAGCCCATCACTGTCACGAAAGGTGTTAATCCCACTTTCCGCACTCATGCCAGCACCTGAAAACACCACCAGTTTTTTCATGATTTCTTCTCCTGAATCTTTAGGCCGCTGATGAACTCGACTGTAAATTGTCTTTCAGAAAGATACCGAGCTCCTTGGCAAATTTGAGTGGTTCGGTCAGTAAGGGGGTATGGCCAGATTTTGTAAAAAGTACCTGTTTAGCCTGAGGCAGGCTTTGGGCAATTAGGCGCTGACCTTCCACAGGATAAAGTTTTGACTGCACACCGCTAAAGAAAGTTACTGGACAAGTAAGCTTCGTCAGAGCTTCACGATAATCTTCCTGATGATATAAATAATTATTGATGTACCACGCCATATAATCCACCCGGCTAGAAGGAAGGAGCAGGCTTTGCAGACGAGGTTGGTTCAGGATGAACTTAAATACTTTCAAACTGGCTGGACGATCATTTTGTAGCTGGATAAAGCGCAGCCATAATGCTGCAATTTGCTGTCGTACTGAATTATCCAGATCCCGAATGAGTTCAATATGCTGATGTTCTGCAAGTAATGTTGAAAGCTGCTGCAAAATTTCAATAAATTCCTGATGGCGTGGACCAAAAAGTCCAAATGCCCAGGCATTATCGACCGGAATCTTCGGTGTTTGGTCAATATGCAAATAAGCTGCTATGTGTTTGGCAAAGTTCCCATAGCACAGGCCATGCATGGTGGTTGTCGCGCCCATAGAGTAAGCAATTACAATGAATTGATCTAAATTGAGCTGCTGGATCACCGACTGAACATCAAGCCAGTGACTGGAAATCGCATCCAGGTCTTGCGGGATTTTGCAGTGACTAGACGCCCCAAAACCGCGCCATTCAGGAATAATAAAGCGGAAGTTTTTCTGATGTGGATAGAGAAAAGCTGCCCATTGCCAGCTCAACATGCCCAGACCGGATAGGACCAGTACCGGTTGACCCTGACCGTATTCACGTACAAATAACTGTTCGCCATCTGCCATGGTGTAGAAGGGCATGCGTATCTCCGTATTTATAATTTTTCTACATCGAATTGTTTAAGTCTGGGAATGACCTGTTCCAGCCAGGCAATCCAGCCCAGTTCCTGATCAATACCCAGTTGCAGAATCATTTTATGAATATACAGGGTTCGGTCATTTTCGTCAGCTTGAGCAAAGTCTTTGGCGAAAATATGCTGATAGGTTTTAAGCTTTTCTTTATGTATTTCTAGATGGCGTTCCAGTTCAGGTAAGGTGCTGTTGCCGCCAAGTTGGGCTTCTGCACGCAGACGAACCATCAATTCTTCACGAAGCTGTGCAGGAGAGCTATGCTCCAGCATCCAGTTAGCCAGTTCTTCCCGGCCGAGTCGTTCTACCTGATAGGTTTTTTTACGGCTATGAGAATCTTCCTCTTCTATGGTCGAAATCCAGCCTTTTTGCAGCATGGCATTTAGTTCACGATAGATCTGCTGATGGGTGGCATTCCAGAAGAAGCCCATGGAGCGGTCAAAACGGCGTGCCAGTTCAATGCCGGTGCTCGGTTTCTCAATCAGGCTGGTGAGTAAAACATGTGATAAAGACATAAACGTCTCAAAAAAGTGACTCGGGATTATTATGCAACATGTTGCATAAAAATCAATTCTGCACTATAAATTAGTGCAACAAGTTGCATAAGGCTGATGCTTGATGGAAATAAATCAGTCAGCCTGAATAAAAATAGCCAGCACATCTGCACGCTAGGGAGTTGAAATGTCTAAATATCCGAATTTACTTGCCCCACTGGACCTAGGTTTTACCACGCTTAAAAACCGTGTCTTGATGGGCTCTATGCATGTGGGCTTAGAAGAAGCACCAGGTGGTTATAATCGGATGGCTGCCTTTTATGCAGAACGCGCCAAGGGTGGCGTAGCATTAATTGTGACAGGTGGTATCTCACCGAATGATCATGGCGTCACTTTTCAGGGCGGTTCCAAGCTCGACACGATTGAAGAAGCTGAAAAGCATAAAATCATTACTCAAGCCGTGCATGAGGCTGGCGGGAAAATTGCCATGCAGATCCTGCATACCGGCCGTTACTCTTATCAGGCGGAAAATGTCGCGCCGTCTCCAATTCAGGCACCGATTAATCCAGTCAAACCGCATGCTTTAAGCTCTGCTGAAGTGCAGCAAACCATTGATGACTTTGCCAACTGTGCCAGACTGGCTCAATACGCCGGTTATGACGGTGTCGAAATCATGGGTTCAGAAGGTTACCTGATCAATGAGTTCATCGCAGCGCGTACCAATCATCGTGATGATGAATGGGGTGGTAGTTATGAAAACCGTATCCGTTTCCCGATTGAAATTGTACGCCGTACCCGTGAAATGGTCGGTGAGAATTTTATTATTATCTATCGTCTTTCCATGCTGGATCTGGTTGAAGGCGGTTCAACTCTAGAAGAAGTAATCCAACTGGCCAAAGCCATTGAGAAAGCGGGCGCGACGATTATTAATACCGGTATTGGCTGGCATGAAGCGCGTATTCCGACCATTGCTACCAAAGTGCCACGTGCGGCCTTTACTTGGGTTACGCGCAAGCTAAAAGGTCAGGTGAGTATTCCTCTTATTACCTCTAACCGTATTAATACGCCGGAAATGGCAGAATATGTCCTGGCTACAGGCGATGCTGATATGGTGTCAATGGCACGTCCAATGCTGGCAGACTCTGAGTTTGTCTTAAAAGCAGAACAGGGCCGTAGTGATGAAATTAATACCTGTATCGGTTGTAATCAGGCCTGTCTGGATCATATTTTCTCGATGAAAATTGCTACCTGTCTGGTGAATCCACGCGCGTGTTATGAAACTGAACTGATCTTTAAAGAAACCAATGTAGCGAAAAATATTGCAGTGATTGGTGCAGGACCAGCGGGTTTAAGCTTTGCCATCTATGCAGCAGGTCGTGGTCATCATGTCACTGTATTCGAAGCTTCAGCGCAGATTGGTGGGCAATTTAATATTGCGAAGACCATTCCAGGTAAGGAAGAGTTTTATGAAACCTTACGTTATTTCAAACGTCAGATTGAGTTGCAACCACGTATTCAATTGAAATTAAATTGCACCGCGACCTTTGATCAGCTGATTTCAGCCGAATTTGATGACATTGTGGTTGCCACTGGGGTGACACCGCGTCAGCTCGATATTCCTGGAATTGATCATCCTAAAGTGTTGTCTTATCTGGAGGTACTAAGAGAGCGTAAACCAGTCGGCCAGCGTGTAGCGATTATTGGTGCAGGGGGTATTGGCTTTGATACGGCTGAGATGCTCAGTCATGGGACCGAAAGTGGTAGCGTCAATCCGGAAAAATTCTATGATGAATGGGGAATCGATACTAACTATGAAAATGTCGGTGGACTCAAGACCGCCAATGTAGAACAGCCTGAACGTGAAATTTATTTATTGCAGCGTAAAGCAGCTTCTGTCGGTTCAAGTCTGGGTAAAACCACAGGCTGGATTCACCGTGCTGGCTTAAAGCATCGTAATGTCAAAATGATTGCTGGTGCAAGCTATGAAAAAATTGATGATCAAGGTCTGCATGTGATGGTAAATGATCAACCTGCAGTGTTAGACGTAGATAATGTCATTATCTGTGCTGGTCAGGAATCTTATACTGCCATGTTTGATGAACTAAAAGCTGCCGGTAAAAACGTGCATCTCATTGGTGGTGCGAAAGAAGCAGGTGAGCTGGATGCTAAACGTGCAATCCGTCAGGGTGCTGAATTGGCTGCGGTGATTTAATTGATAAAACTTAAAAGATGACAGTTTTTGCTTTCATGCGAAATTGTCATGAAAGAAAGTTGATTCGCAACATTCCCTCTCCTTTGTTAAAGGAGAGGGTTAGGGAGAGGATTCTATTCTGAAACACCAGAATCCCCCTAAATCCCCCTATTTGCAAAGAGGGACTTTACAACAAAAAGGAAATAATAATGACACTACAAACAACCCAAACTGCAATTATGCGTTGGCATGAAATGTTGGAAACACGTGACATGTCCATATTGAATGAACTCCTCGCGGACGATGTCGTATTCCGCTCACCCGTGGCTTTTCAGCCTTATCCCGGGAAACAGGTTGTATTTTTTATCTTGACCAATGTGGTTCAGGTCTTTGAAAACTTTACTTATCACCGCGAATTTCTTAGTGAAGATGGTAACAATGTTGTACTTGAGTTCTCCGCCAATGTCGGCGATAAGAAACTTAAGGGAATCGACATGATTCAGTTCAATGATGAAGGTCAGATCATTGATTTTGAAGTAATGATACGACCAAAATCTGGACTTGAAGCCTTAGCTATAGAAATGGGCCAGCGGATTCAGGCTTATCAGGCTAATACTTAATTTCCTAAAATTGATTCAAGTCGGCATGAAGTTTGTACATCACTGATAGAAAACTAGAGGGGAATACAGATGAAAATGTGGCTTAAAAAAATGAGTCAACTTTCAAGTGAATATCTGGACCGCTTTAGCGGAGCCGATCTTCCAACACTTTATTATAATCCGAATGGTTTATTTTCTGGTGTGATTGAACGTTTACCACTTTTAAAACAGAAATATCGTCCAACACCGTGGTTATCGAATGCGCATGCGCACATTCTATATCTGGACTTGATAAAAAAACGCACGATTAAGCTGCAATATGATGTGCTTGAGCAGCTGAATATGTCCGATGGCGGCATTACTGGCATTGCCTGGTATGGTTTAGATTTACCGCCAAGTACACCTACCATTGTGCTATTGCATACCATTACCGGCTCTCCGGAATCCATGCGGGAGCTGGTGCGTGACCTACATAAATATACAGGCTGGCGTGTTGCTCTGTGTTTGCGCCGTGGTCATGCTGACCTGCCAATGCCTGTGCCAAAAATGAACTTGTTTGGTTCAACCCAAGATCTGCGTGAACAGTTGCTCTATATTCAGGACAAGTTTCCTCAATCCGATCTCTATGGTGTGGGTTCCTCTGCGGGGACAGGACTGTTGGTTCGCTACTTGGGTGAAGAGGGCGAGCAAACCCCACTCAAAGCAGCCTTTGCTTTATGCCCAGGCTATAACACTGAAACCGGTTTTGCCTATGTACATCCGTTTTATAGCAAAGTCATGGCTAAAAAACTGATCAAACGTTTTATCCATCCTTATCAGGAAACCTGGCAGATTTATCCTTCATGGAAGCAATTGCTTGAGGTGAAAGACTTGTCTGAATTTGAACAGCGCTACTATGAGCTGGCAGGCTTTTCAGATTATGAAAGTTATACCAAGGCCACCAATCCAATTTATGTATTTGAAAATGTCAAAATTCCATTGATGATTTTGAATTCGGAAGATGACCCGGTCTGTCATATCCAGAATCTGGAACCGTATAAGGATGTCATTCGAGCCATGCCAAATATTGTGGTCGTCACCACTAAAAAAGGTAGCCATTGTGGCTTTTATCAGGGCTTAATGCAGACAGAATCATGGGCCACTCGTCTGATGGCAGATTATTTACTGCAACTTTCCGATACTCCAACGGCAGCTTGAAAGAGATTTTTAAACCATAAAAAACCCAGCATAAGCTGGGTTTTTTTGATGAAGGATTATATTAGTTTTCAAGTGCTGGCATAGCAGCAGCAATTGCATCTGCAACTGCATCATCTTCAGACTTATTTGCAGAAGATGAGTTGTTTTTAGGAGCGGCTGGTGTTGCTGCAGGTTTTGCAGGCTGCTCAGTGCTTGAATTTGTTTCAGCTGCAGGCGCAGGCTCTGATTGAGCAGGTTCCGGCTTTTTAACTTCACGGCGAATTTCAGTCGTAGTATTCGCAGTTTGTTCGCGCTGGATTTCAACAGCCGGTGCTGCTGGTGCTTCTTCAACCGGTTCAACTGGTGTTGATTCTAATGGTTCAACAGGCTCAAGTTGTACAGGTTCCGGAGCAACCACTTCAGATGCTGGAGTAACTTCGGTTTGTTCTTCTTCTTTTGGAGCTTCTTTTTTTACACAACCAGTCAGTGTAAGGCCAGTCAGGATCAGGGTACAGATTAAAAGTTTCTTCATCATCATTGCATCAAACAGAATAGTGTAGGGTGTGAATGTTCCTATTATAGCAGCAAAATGCAATATATAAATCATATGAACTTACTGTAATTTTTTTCAGGAATTGCTGTTAGAATAGTCAATTGTTTATTGTTCTTTGATTTGATGCGGATTGACTTTGCTTTATTGGTACAAGGTAAAGTAAAATTGCGCAACATTGCAGGCCGATTTAGGCTCGATTGTACGAGAAACCCAATGACCCATTTTATTTTCGTGACTGGTGGTGTTGTTTCATCACTAGGTAAAGGTATTTCAGCTGCTTCTGTTGCTGCACTTTTAGAAGCCCGTGGTTTAAAAGTGACCATGGTAAAAATGGATCCATACATTAATGTCGATCCAGGGACTATGAGCCCATTCCAGCACGGTGAAGTTTTTGTTACAGAAGACGGTGCTGAAACAGACTTAGACTTGGGTTACTACGAACGTTTCTTGCGTCGTGCGAAAATGACCAAACTGAATAACTTTACATCAGGCCGTGTTTACCAGGATGTTCTGAATAAAGAACGCCGTGGTGACTACCTAGGTGGTACTGTACAAGTTATTCCACACATTACTGACAACATCAAAGAACGTGTACTTCGCGCTGGCGAAGGTTATGACGTTGCGATCGTTGAGATCGGCGGTACTGTAGGTGACATTGAATCTCTCCCATTCATGGAATCTGTACGTCAGTTAATGGTTGAACTTGGTCATAAACGTACGATGCTGATGCACTTAACGTTACTCCCATACATTAAGTCTGCAGCAGAATTAAAAACCAAACCAACACAGCACTCTGTTAAAGAACTTCTGTCTATTGGTATTCAACCAGACATTTTGATCTGCCGTACTGAACATGATGTTGATGCAGATACGACGCGTAAAATTGCCTTGTTCACTAACGTAGAAGCGCGTGCAGTAGTCGTGTGTAAAGATGCACGTACGATCTACCAGATTCCACGTACTTTCTATGAACAAAATGTTGACGATTTAATCTGTGAACGTTTCGGCTATGACAATCTTCCAGAAGCAGACCTGTCTGACTGGGATAATGTGGTAGAAGCTTTACTGAATCCTGAATACACTGTTCGTGTTGCGATGGTTGGTAAATATGTTGAACTTCCGGATGCCTACAAGTCTGTGAACGAAGCACTTTTACATGCCGGTATTCAAAACCGCGTGAAAGTCCAGATCGACTATGTCAATGCTGAAGAACTTGAAAGCCAAGATGTCAATGAAGTATTGAAAGATGCGGATGCGATTCTGGTACCAGGCGGTTTTGGTGAACGTGGTACTGAAGGCAAAATGAAAGCGATTCGTTTTGCACGTGAAAACGGTGTGCCATTCTTAGGCATCTGTTTAGGTATGCAGCTTGCAGTGATCGAATATGCACGTAATGTGGCGGGTATCACTGATGCGACTTCAACAGAATTCAACCGTTCAACCAAATCTCCATTGATTGGTCTGATCACTGAATGGTTAGATGAGCGCGGTGAAGTTCAACAGCGTTCAGTAGATTCTGATCTTGGCGGTACCATGCGTCTAGGTGCACAGAAGTCTGAACTGGTACCGGGTACCAAGACTGCTGAAGTGTATGGTTCGGATGAAATTATCGAACGTCACCGTCACCGTTACGAGATGAACAACCGTTATATCCCAGTGCTGGAAGAAAAAGGCATGAAGATTTCTGGTTATTCTCCAGTGCAACACCTGGTAGAAACTGTTGAAATTCCTGCACATCCTTGGTTTATTGCAGTACAATTCCACCCGGAATTTACCAGCTCGCCACGTGATGGACATCCATTATTTGCCGGTTTCATTGATGCTGCGAAAAAACAGTACCAAAAAACTAAATAATGCGAGTTTAAGACACAACTAGGAAGTTTAAATGTCACAATTAAAACCACAAGAAATTGTACGTTTAGGCGATATACAAATGGCAAACCACTTGCCATTTGTACTATTCGGCGGCATGAACGTACTTGAGTCGAAAGACTTAGCTTTTGAAATTGCAGAGACTTATGTTGATATCTGCAAACGTTTAGATATTCCATATGTCTTTAAAGCAAGTTTTGACAAAGCCAACCGTTCAAGCCTGAACTCATTCCGTGGGCCTGGCCTGGAAAAAGGAATCGAGTGGTTAGCCGACATTAAAAAACATTTTAATGTGCCAATTATCACTGATGTACATGAGCCGTATCAGGCTGCTCCTGTGGCAGAAGTTGCTGACATTATCCAGCTACCTGCATTCTTAAGTCGTCAGACTGACCTGGTTGAAGCGATGGCAAAAACTGATGCCATTATCAACATCAAGAAAGCCCAGTTCCTTGCTCCGCACGAAATGCGCCACATTTTGCATAAGTGTCTGGAAGCAGGGAATGACAAGCTGATTCTTTGTGAGCGTGGTTCTGCTTTTGGTTACAACAATCTGGTTGTAGACATGCTGGGCTTCGACATCATGAAAGAAATGAACGTGCCAGTATTCTTTGATGTAACACATGCATTACAAACTCCAGGCGGTCGTGCTGACTCTGCCGGTGGTCGTCGTGCGCAGATTACTACACTGGCGCGTGCCGGTATGGCAACAGGTCTTGCAGGTTTGTTCCTAGAAGCTCATCCAAATCCGGATGTGGCAAAATGTGATGGTCCTTGTGCCTTGCGTTTATCTCAACTAGAACCATTCCTGGCTCAATTAAAAGAGCTGGATACTCTAGTGAAAGGATTTGAAAAATTAGATACCCATTGATGCAGTTTTAAGCATCCTGTTATTAATCAACTGAGGAATTGTTCATGAGCCAAATCGTTGACATTCGTGCACGTGAAATTTTGGACTCTCGTGGTAACCCAACCATCGAAGCAGACGTTATCCTGGCATCTGGCGTAGTTGGCCGTGCATGTGCACCATCTGGTGCTTCAACTGGTTCTCGTGAAGCTTTAGAACTTCGTGATGGCGATAAAGCACGTTACCTAGGTAAAGGTGTTAAAACTGCGGTTAACAACGTAAACACTCTGATTCGTGATGCGTTAGTGGGTAAATCAGTATTCGAACAGAGAGACATCGACAATACGATGATCGCTTTAGACGGTACTGAAAACAAAGAAAAATTAGGTGCAAACGCAACTTTGGCAGTATCTCTTGCTGCTGCGCGTGCTGCTGCTGAAGAAAAGAAAACGCCGCTTTACCAATATATCGCAGATCTTCGTGGTCAAAAGATTTTGACTATGCCTGTTCCAATGATGAACATCCTGAACGGTGGTGCTCACGCAGACAACACTGTTGATATTCAGGAATTCATGATTGAGCCTGTAGGTTTCACTTCATTCTCTGAAGCGTTACGTGCTGGTGCTGAAATCTTCCATTCTTTAAAATCAGTTTTGAAGAAACAAGGTTTGAACACTGCAGTTGGTGATGAAGGTGGTTTTGCGCCAAACCTTCGTTCTAACGAAGAAGCTATTACTGTGATCCTGTCTGCAATCGAGCAAACTGGTTACAAAGCTGGTTCTGATATTATGCTTGCGCTTGACTGTGCATCTTCAGAATTCTACAAAGATGGTCAATATATCCTGGCTGGTGAAGGCAACAAATCGTTCACAAGCAACCAGTTTGCTGACTACCTTGCAGGTCTGGTAAATCAATACCCTATCATCTCGATTGAAGATGGTCTGGACGAATCTGACTGGGAAGGCTGGTCTTACCTGACTTCTATCCTTGGCGATAAAATCCAGTTGGTGGGTGATGACCTGTTCGTTACGAATCCTAAGATTCTTCAACGCGGTATCAACGAGAAAGTAGGTAACTCAATCCTGATCAAGTACAACCAGATCGGTACATTGACTGAAACTTTAGATGCAATCTACCTTGCGAAAGCAAATGGTTACTCTACTGTAATCTCTCACCGTTCAGGCGAAACTGAAGATTCAACTATTGCGGATCTTGCAGTGGGTACAGCAGCGGGTCAAATCAAGACTGGTTCACTTTGCCGTTCTGACCGTGTAGCGAAATATAACCAATTACTTCGTATCGAAGAATTGACTCAAGCTGCATATCGCGGTAAAGCTGAGTTCAAAGGTTTGAACTAAGCGACTCATGCCAATGTTAAATGTATTCGACTCCTTGATGAGTAAAGTACTGTTGGGCCTTGCGATCGTTTTGATCGCAGGGTTTCAATATTTATACTGGTTCGGTGAGGGTGGTTATAATGACCATCAGGCATTGACCCAGAAAATTCAGCAACAAGTAGAATTGAATGAAGAACTGAAAGAACGTAATCGCGTTCTGGCCGCAGAAGTTTATGATTTGAAGAATGGTATTGAAGCCATCGAAGAGCATGCCCGTCTCGATCTAGGTTTGATCAAGCCGCATGAAACCTTTGTGCAAATGAGCACTATTAGTACTCAATATAAACCGATTTATCTTAATCCGAATAAAGTAGACCTGAGAACCAATGAATCAGCTGATGTTCCAACAACACCATAAATTGTGGGTCATTTTACCAGCTGCAGGTTCCGGTAGCCGATTTTCCAAAACCGAACTTAAACAATACCAGATGATTCAGGAACGGACCGTTCTTGAACACACGGTTTCCCGTCTGAATCAATTGCCATTAGCAGGTTATGTCCTTGCGATTGGTGCACAGGATGATGTTGCCAAGACTCTGCCACTTTCTCATCTGGATAAAGCACATTTTTGCTTGGGCGGTGCAGAGCGCGTCAACTCTGTACTAAATGCCTTGGAATATTTATCTGAGATTGCTTCAGAAGAGGATTGGGTTTTGGTGCATGATGCAGCCCGTCCTTGTGTGAGTCAAAGCTCCCTGATTGATCTGGTCAATACAGCAATTCAAACTGATCAGGCTGCGATTCTGGCCATTCCGGTACGAGATACCTTAAAACGTGTCGTAAAGGATCATGGTATTGAAATGACAGTAGATCGTTCGACATTATGGCAGGCGCAAACACCACAAATGGCGAAACTTGGAACTTTGAAGCGTGCGATTCAGCAGGCACTCGCAGATGGTGCTACCATTACCGATGAAGCCAGTGCACTGGAACATATAGATGAACCCGTCCAAGTAGTACAGGGGCGTTCCGATAATATTAAAATTACCTATCCAGATGATCTGGAACTGGCGAAGTTGATTCTGGCTGTCCAGCGCTAAATATATTGCAATAAAAATGGAATAAATCGGTCAATGGCGATTTATTCCGGAGCACTTTAACTTATAATTTTGCCATCATGAATTTTCTACCCGTGGGCCAATGATCCCTTCACAGCAGTATCGTTTTTTGCGGCAGTCCGCACGCGATGGTCGTAGTATTAATCCCCAGAATGCCTCCCGATGGACCAAGTTGCACCTTGATCCATGGCTGCTTTGTTTCCTGATTTTAAATGCGATCTTGGGTCTGATGGTGGTTTACAGTGCCACCTCTGAAGATTCGGGGATGGTGATTCGCCAGGCGATCAGTTTTGGTGTGGGTTTTGTGGTAATGTTTATCTGTGCCCAAGTACCACCCAAGGTCTATCAGGCTGCCAGTCCATATTTTTATATGTTCGGTATCTTTATGCTGCTGCTGGTCTTTGTGATTGGTGAAAAGCGTCTGGGGGCAACCCGCTGGATTACGTTGCCGGGTGTGGGGAGTATGCAGCCGAGTGAGGTGATGAAGTTTGCCATGCCACTGATGATGGCCTGGTACTTTGCCCGTAAACCTTTCCCGCCAAAATTTCTAGATATTGTGGGCGCCTTGGTGATTTTAGGCGTACCTTTTGTACTGGTGGCATTACAACCCGATCTAAATATCGGTCTGGTGATTCCCGGGATTTTTGTACTGTTCCTGAGTGGCATGTCATGGCGTCTAATTGCTGGAGCCTTTGCTGCTTTGGCCGTTGCAGTGCCGCTACTGTGGATGTTCTTGTTGCAGGAATATCAAAAGAAACGGATTTTGACTTTATTCGATCCAGAATCAGATGCCTTGGGCGCAGGCTGGAATATTATCCAGTCCAAAATTGCCATCGGTTCGGGTGGGGTTATGGGGAAAGGCTATTCGCAAGGCACCCAGTCTCATCTAGGTTATCTGCCTGAACATCATACCGACTTCATCATGTCGACTTATGCCGAAGAATTTGGTTTTATCGGGGTGTTTCTGCTATTCAGCCTGTTTACGGCCATTATTATTCGCTGTCTGATTATTGGCATGAATAGCTTTCATAACTTTGGCCGTTTGTATGCCGGTGCGATCGGACTGACTTTCTTTTTCTTCGTGTTTTTAAACTCAGGCATGGTCAGTGGGATTTTACCTGTAACGGGTGACCCTTTGCCATTGATGAGTTATGGTGGTACAGCCGTAATTTCCATGTTGGCAGGGATGGGTATTGTGATGTCAATTCATACTCATCGGTAGAAAATTCAATGAAGTAAGTTTTCAAAGCCGGACCAGTTCTGGCTTTTTTATTGCTCGTATTTATTAAAAGTAGCTTTATGCTATAAATATTCAATAACTTAGATAAATCGTATGTAATTTTTATTGTTGAGGGGAAAATGCATAAATTAATTATAGCCATTGGAATTTTGGGCTTATCTGTTTCAGCTTGGGCCAAACCACTGAGTCAGGCTGAATTTAAGGCGCAAACCAAACAAAAATATGATGAGTTAGAGCTAAAACTTGCCGTGTTGAACTCATCGGTAGACCGACGTGAGCATCCTGCACTTATGATTGCTAAAGCCTGTGAATATGCAACCGGTTTAAAGCAGTTAAAGTATCTATCAGAACAGAATCTGCATCTTGCGACAGCGCAGGATGAATTCCGGTTTGTGAGTACACTGGATAATCAGTTTACTCAATCCCTTCAGGATTTGGGAACTACCTATGAAACAGGCTGTGTTTCACAAAAGAAATAAAGAACAAAAAGCCCTCAAATGAGGGCTTTGTTTTTGGCTGTTTAATACCTAATTAAGAAACCAGGTGTAATAACCCCATAGCATTAACGGCCAAGCCAGAAACGGACTAAATAGCCATTTCCAGAACCAGTGCTGAGGGATAAAGCCAACCCCGTGAATAAAACCGCCTGAAATGCCGATCATGATAAACATCATGGCGCGGTGGCTATATTCCCCGTTGGCATCCAGCATTGCAGCAGGATGAACCAGCAACACCGCTGCGAGTGGAAAAGCCAATAGGCAAGAAATCACCATTGCAAAAGGGTTAGATTTTTTTTCTATCTTTACTTGTTCAACTGCAGCGTCTGTCATCTCTTATTTCTCATCCAGGTCTTGATGATTTTCAATATATAGTGCACTGAGTACACCAGCGAAACAGGCCATCAAAATGCCGAGAATCCATGCGAAATACCACATAATTTTATCTCCTAAGACACAGCCTTAGTACAGGCTGTGTGAATTCTCTTGAATATGTTTTTTGGTAATCACGCCCCACATCTTGTAGTAACACCAAGTGGTGTAGCACAGAATCAGTGGAACGAAGATGCATGCAGCCACAGTCATCACAGTTAAGGTATTTTGGCTGGAGACCGCATCCCACATGGTTAAGCTTGCAACCGGATTAATGCTTGAAGGCATCAGGAATGGGAACAGGGCAAAACCGGCAGTCAAAATTGCACCGATCACTGCCAGGGATGAACCCAGGAAGCTCAGGCCTGCTTTATTTTTACCTGCTGCCAGTACAATGATCAAGCCACCCAAAATGCCGGCAATTGGAGCAGCCATTGTGATTGGATAAGTCGAATAGTTGTTCATCCAGCCTGGATTGGCATTGGTCATCACTTCTTTGGCAAGCGGGTTGGCAACACCATTGGTATCAAAAGGTGTAACCAGGGTGTAGCCTTGAATACCACCAAAGTACAGCCAAGCGCCTGCAGCCAGGAAAGCTACCAGATAAACAATCCCCATGATTTTGGTTGCTTTGGCAGAACGTTCACGTAAATCGCCATCTGTACGTAGCATCAACCATGCACCACCGTGTGCACACAGCATAGATAAGCTGACAACACCACATACCAGTGCAAATGGATTGAGCAGGGCAAAGAAGCTGCCAGAATAAGTCGAACGAACTGTTTCGTCTAATGTAAATGGAACACCCAGGAACATATTGCCGAATGCGACACCGAAAACCAGTGCAGGCACAGCACCACCAACTGCTAGGCCCCAATCCCAAGCATTACGCCATTTGGTATTTTCCAGTTTGGAGCGATAGTCGAATCCTACTGGACGCAGGAATAAGGCGAACAGAACAAGCAGAAGTGCCCAGTACATACCAGAAAAGGCAGTTGCATAAACCATTGGCCAGGCAGCAAACAGGGCACCACCCGCAGTAATAAACCAGACCTGGTTACCATCCCAATGCGGGGCAATCGTATTGATTGCCGCACGACGTTCTTCATCATTCTGACCCACGAATGGCATGATCGCCATGGAGCCCATATCAAAGCCATCAGTCAGGGCGAAACCAATCAGCAAGACGCCAACCAGTACCCACCAGATTATTTTGAGTAATTCATATTCGATCATGCTTGAGCCTCCTCATTTGCCTTTTTTGCAGCTTCAAGTTTCTCGAAGTGGTATTTACCAGTATGTAGAGAACTTGGGCCAAGGCGTGAGAATTTAATCATTAAGTACATTTCAATGATCAGCAGTACAGTGTAGAACGCTGCTAATGCAATGATTGAACCCCATACATCGCCTGTGCTTAAGCTTGAAGTCGATAAATGTGTAGGCAGAACCTCACCAATAGTCCAAGGTTGACGACCTACTTCAGCAACAAACCAGCCAGTTTGTGCCGCAATCCATGGAAGTGGTAGTGCAAATAATGCAAATTTTAATAACCAAGGTTTGTTTTCTGCATTGCGTTTAGCCACCGCAAAAGTTGCAAGAACAAATAGAACCAGCATCAGGAAGCCAGAAGCGACCATGGCACGAAATGCCCAGAACAGGCTTGGTACATGTGGAATAGTATCTTTTGCTGCTGCCTTAATTTGCTCGTCAGAAGCATCTACAACATTTGCAGTATATTTTTTCAGAAGCAGACCGTAGCCCAAATCTTTTTGAGTTTCTGCAAATGCAGCTTTCAGCTCAGGAGACTGATCACCAGCACGTAGTTTTTCCAGTTGTTCATAAGCCACCATACCGTTTCGGATACGACCTTCATGTTCAACCAGCAGGTCTTTAATACCGGTAACAGGCGTATCTACAGAACGTGTAGCGATAATCCCCATAACATAAGGAATTTTCACAGCATAATCGGTAGACATGGTTTCTTTATTTGGGAAGCCAAATAAAGTAAATGCTGCAGGTGCTGGTTCAGTTTCCCATTCTGCTTCAATCGCAGCCAGTTTGGTTTTCTGTACATCACCAATTTCATAACCAGACTCATCGCCCAGCAGGATCACAGAAAGAGTTGACGCTAAGCCGAAAATGGCAGCAATCGCAAATGAACGGCGTGCAAATGGCAAGTCACGTTTTTTCAGCATATAGTAACTTGAAATCGCCAGTACGAAGATGGCACCAGTCACATAACCTGCAGAAACAGTATGTACGAATTTAACCTGTGCAACCGGGTTAAAGATCAGTGCTGCAAAGTCCACCATTTCCATACGCATGGTTTCATAGTTGAATGCTGAACCAACCGGGTTTTGCATCCAGCCATTGGCAACCAGAATCCACAGTGCAGACATGTTAGATCCCAGTGCAACTAACCAGGTCACGCCCAGATGCTGTACTTTGGATAAACGGTCCCAACCGAAGAAGAATAAACCAATGAAAGTAGATTCAAGGAAGAAGGCCATCAAACCTTCAATAGCCAATGGTGCACCGAAAATATCACCCACATAATGTGAATAATATGCCCAGTTGGTTCCGAACTGGAACTCCATGGTCAAGCCTGTGGTTACCCCTAAGGCAAAGTTAATCCCGAACAGTTTTCCCCAAAACTTAGTCATGTCCTTGTAAATTTCTTTGCCGGAAATCACATAGGTGGTTTCCATAATGGCAAGCAGAAATGCCAGGCCTAAGGTCAGTGGAACAAAAATAAAGTGATACATCGCGGTCATAGCGAACTGGAACCGCGAAAGATCGACCACGCTTTCAGAAATCATCAACGTGTCTCCTTGATTTGGGAAGGATTGCCGGCGATACGCTCGGCGACTTGAGTGTCAAAATCTTTTGGAATAGTAGGCGCATCAAACCAAATATTTTTAATTACCAGAAGTAGAATGATCTTGATAATTAAAATCGCAGTAATCTCTCTTACTGTTTTTTGGTTTAAATTTTTAGAAACTAAGCTCATGTGAACAAGCCTATTATGTGGTTTGTTATATATTATTAATCGATTGTAACTAAAAAATAAATAGACCAAATAGTTTAAATAAATATATATTTATAAGTTATTGAAAATATTAATAATATTTAATTAAAAGTTTGATAATTATTCTAAATATTTGTGATTATTTTTTTGTAACAATAGATTATTTAAATCTGATTAAAATGGTTGGAATTTATTTTTCAAGTATATTAATCCTGATTATTTTGCTGGGGTTTTTATTCAGTTTTTATTCTAATTAACCCGAATCCTGCTTAAGCCGATGACTTCATAATTTGAATTGTTGGCTTATTTTTATGGATCAGTTGATATGCACACAAGGACGCGTAAATCCCTCCTAGAAATCCATGAACACTACGTGCTTTG
>NZ_VPDL01000034.1:0-29712 GCF_013417705.1 Acinetobacter sp. YH12235
TTTCCTGTTGGCACTCCAAATTGGATTGAATATCTCTCAGACTTTGCCTACAAGAGAATTGAGACATCAATATGGCAATAAACTGATCCCACCGGGAAGCCGCTCTAAATTTCTGTCCAACATGGTGCACTTTAGCAAGTTGTTCAAAATCCTGTCGCACAAGAGGTTTAATTAGCTCATGAAATACGGTATTCTGATGGGACAAAACCTGAATCCTGGTCGTTAAAGTGTTTGTTTGCACTCATATTTTAACTGTTAGGACTCAGGTTTTTTTATTTAAAGCAAACTATGGGACAGCAGTGGCCCTAAGGCCCTCTTTTAAATGAATTTTCCAAGCAAATATTAACGCTTTAAATTCGACAATAGTGCTGATGTAATCGAAGTATTGACTGCTACCGCTTTGGCTTTTTTGGCTTTCTTCGATTTATCTTCTACACGTTCAATTTTAATGGCTTTATAGCGATCCCCATTCTGGACCACATTGAATTTTACCCGGTCATTGCGCTTCGGTTCACCTGAATCGGCGGGGAAATCCGAGATATGAAAGAATACCTCACCTTCAGGTGAAGAAATAAAACCAAATCCTTTTTCTGGATTGTACTGTTTTACTTTTCCTTGGTATTGCTCGGAAGCCATAAACGTCCCCTTCTCTGTATCTGTCAGTATTCAGTATATAAAAAAGAGGCTGTAAAAGCCCCTTTTCTGTTCACTTTCAAAAATATTAGTCTTTTTGAACTGAACCAAAAATCTTGTCACCCGCATCGCCCAAACCTGGAACGATGTAACCATTTTCATTCAAGCCATGGTCAATCGCCGCAGTGAAAATCACCACATCTGGATGAGCTTCTTCAACACGTTTAATGCCTTCAGGGGCTGCGACCAATACCATCACACGAATATCTTTACAGCCGCTGGCTTTCAATACGTCAATCGCAGCAACCAGAGAAGAACCAGTCGCCAGCATTGGATCAATGATCATCGCAAGACGGTTTTGTACGTCTGGAACCAGTTTTTTATAGTAAGTACGTGCCTGTAGGGTTTCTTCATCACGTTCCAGACCCAGTACAGAGACTTTGGCACTTGGAATCAGATTCAGGAAACCATCCAGCATACCAATGCCCGCACGTAGAATTGGCACAACAGTAATTTTCTTACCTGCAATACGGTCTACAGTTACCGGTCCGTTCCAGCCGTCAATCTCATGCTCAACGACAGGAAGATCCTTGGTCGCTTCATAAGTCAAAAGCATAGTCACTTCCTGAGCTAGCTCACGGAAGTTCTTGGTACTAATGTCAGCACGACGCAGTAAACCGAGTTTATGTCGAATTAATGGATGACGGATTTCATGGATTGCCACGGGAGAACACCTAGAAGGTTAAAGATAAATTTCCGCTATTATAAAGACTTTTCCGGATTTGTTTAACTAAAAAAGCCCCCAATCGTGGAGGCTTTTTTGTAATAACTTCAAACTTGCGCTGAATTAGTTAAAACCACTTTGAACCAAAGTGAAAATAAACTGTTGTAATTCAGGCGACATTGCGAAGAATGCATAGCGAGACAGCGCAATGATCGGATCTGGATAAACACCGATCACCAGTACCAGTAATGCGACAAGCAATACCATGATACCGCCGACTTTTTGTCCCCAGTGATTTACAGCATCAAGACGTGGTGTTTCTGGTGGAGTCATATACATGACAACCATCACACGCAGGTAGTAGTACAGACCAATACCTGAACCCAGGATGACCATCGCAGCAAGGAACCAAGACTCACCTGCTACCGCAGTTTTCACTACCAGGAACTTACCGATGAAGCCCGCTGTTAATGGAATACCTGCTAGAGACAGCATCATCACAGTTAATACAGCAGTCAATACTGGACGGCGCCAGAACAGACCGCGGTACTCCGCCAGGCTACCTGCTTCATCTGTATTGTTATACGGACTAGACATCAGCGTTACCACACCGAAAGCACCAATCGTAGTCAATACATACGTGATGATATAGACGTTTACACTTTCAAAAGTCGCGAAACCTTGAACCTGTAAAAAGTCAGTATTACGTGCAGATACGATCGCAACCAGTACATAACCGAAGTGAGCAATTGAAGAGTATGCCAAGATACGTTTCAAGTTCACCTGTTTCACTGCAAGCAAGTTACCTACAATGATGGAAAGTACTGCAATCACGCTGATGATAGTTACGAAGCTATCTGACAGGATTAAGCCAGAAGACAATACATAACGTACGAACAGACCCAGCATTGCCACTTTAGACACAGTTGCAAGGAAAGTTGCAACTGGTGCTGGAGCACCTGCGTATACGTCTGGTGTCCATTTGTGGAATGGAGCCAGTGACAGTTTAAAGCCCACAGCGAATACGATCAGTGCCAGACCAATTACTACAGCAGGTTGACTGAATGCAGTTAATAGTTTGCCTGGTTCAGCGACAAAGCTTAGAGAACCTGTATATGCATAAACATATGCCATACCCATCAACAACATTGCAGATGCAGTTGCTGAAAGCACCAGATATTTCACACCTGCTTCAAGCGATTGAGAACGCTGATGTGTATACGCCAATAAGCCGTATACAGGGATCGACATGAGCTCAAGGCTAATGAAGAAAGATGCATAGTGAGAACTTGCCACCATCAGCATCGCACCGGCAACGGAGGTCAGCATCAGGATGTATAGTTCTTCACGGTTATCTTTATAGGTTTCAATATAAGCATGTGACAAGGTACTGCACGCCAGTGCAGCCACAATAATCACAAACTGATACAGCATCGTAAAC
This sequence comes from Acinetobacter sp. YH12235, assembly GCF_013417705.1. Classification (NCBI taxonomy): domain Bacteria; kingdom Pseudomonadati; phylum Pseudomonadota; class Gammaproteobacteria; order Moraxellales; family Moraxellaceae; genus Acinetobacter; species Acinetobacter sp. YH12235. The sequence continues at coordinate 2,799 of NZ_VPDL01000034.1, forward strand.
GGATCTACGAGGAACAGATTCATTACATTGGCAGGTGCAAATTGACCCGCTAACAGAACGAACAGAATGTACAACGCCGCCAGGTTTAGACCAATGACTGTCGTAGTCGCAACTAAGTTATGGTTACGCTTAATTGCAGTAAGCAACATCACGACGATCGCAGTCAATGACACGATCATCACAGGTGCTAGAGGCATAAGCTCAGAAAAAGACATTGTGAAGTTCATGGCTTATTGGATCTCCACATTTTCAGCTGAAACGGCAGCTTGCTGCACAGCATCAGCTGCTTCAGACACAGGAATGTAGCTATTCGCTAACCACGCCATGCTTGAGTTAGAAACGTCAAGGAAGCTTTGTGGGTATAGACCAAGCCATGCTAGACCAAATGCACAGATCAGCAAAATTACCACTTCACGTGCATTTAAATCTTTTAACGGATTTGTGTAGTGTTGTTTTTGCTCTTCGTTTGGAACACCAAACAACGCTTTATGGATCAGAATCAAACCGTACAGACCCGCAAATACCAGGCTGATTGCAGCGAGGATTGTGAATGCAGGGAATTTACCGAATGAACCCATCAGGATCAGGAACTCACCAATGAAGTTACCTAGACCTGGAATACCGACAAGCGCCGCGATGAAGAACATCAGGAAGAATGCAAGGTATGGGAACTGACCACGAATACCACCCATCAAACGCATATCACGTGTATGAACACGTTCGTACACCTGACCACACATAATGAACAGCGCTGCAGATGACAGACCGTGAGCCAGCATCATGATCATCAGACCTTGGAAGGTCAGGATGTTACCTGCATAAATTGCAAGTAAAACGAAGCCCATGTGTGAAATAGACGTATACGCCAATAAACGTTTCATATCGGTTTGCTGGAAAGCACACCAAGCACCGTAGAAGATACCGATTAAACCGAAAATGATCGCGATGTCTGCAAACTGTGCAGAAGCCGCCGGGAAGAATGGAATCACGAAACGGATCAGACCATAAGCAGCTGTCTTAATCAAGATACCTGCAAGGTCAACAGAACCCGCTGTTGGTGCTTGTGCATGCGCATCTGGTAACCAGCCGTGTAATGGGAAAACTGGAAGTTTTACCGCAAAACCGATAAATAGACAGATCATGAATGCATAAGCCACTGCTGGTGCTTGTGTATCCAGCATGTTCGCTACACCCATCAGGTAGTTGTAGTCGAAACGGATTTGACCAGTCATGGTGTAGCCTACAGTCACCAGACCAAGGATACCAATCAGCATGACTAAACCAGCTACCTGTGTGTAAATGAAGAACTTGGTTGCAGCATATACACGTGACTTGCCTTCTGCCCCTTTATGACCCCAAAGTGCGATCAGGAAGTAGATCGGCACCAGCATCATCTCCCAGAAGAAGAAGAACAGGAACAGGTCAATCGCCAGGAATACACCGATTACACCACCCAGAGACCATAAAAGGTTCAAGTGGAAGAAACCAACGTTTTTCTGAATCTCACCCCACGAACAGCCTACTGCCAGCACACCAAGGAGTGCAGTCAAGCCAACCATCAGTAAAGATAAACCATCCACCGCAAGGTGAATGTTAATGCCCAGGGTTTGAATCCAAGGCAATTTAAACTCGGCTGCCCACGTAGGAGCCGCACCGCCAAGTTCATAGTTATAAGTACCCGACTGCCAAAGGACGATGGTCAAGACCAGCGTCACTAACATACCAATCAGCGCGATATAACGCGGAAGGTGTTGGTCGAGTTTATCGACCAACCAGCAAATAAAACCTGCAATGAACGGAATGAGGATCAGAGCCGGCAAAATAATATTGTTTGGAGCTTCCATTTTATTTCCCCACTACCTGAATCACGAGCAAGATCATCAGTAGGACAACGACACCGAGCCCCATACTAGATGCATATTCACGCAGTGAACCTGTTTGACGTGAACTGGTAAAGCTATGACCACCTTTAACCAGTGCAGGCAGCACCAGCCAGAAGCCATCAATCGGATCACGGCCGAACAGTTTCGCGAAGAACAAATAAGGCTTCACAAAAACGATGTCATACAGCTTGTCGAAACCAAGTGCATTACGGCAGATGTTGGCAAGGCCCGCACCCAGAGAAGTTTTCGCAAAAGATTTCACAGCGTTGTAAGCAAAAGCAAACAGCACCACGCCAATTGCAAGACCTACCAGTGCAATACCTACTGCTGTGTATTCTGCAGTATGCATGCCATGTTCAAGTGCTTCCGGAATTTCAAATGCAGGAAGTTTAGCCGCATTCAAAATACTTTCCACAGGCGCTTTTAATGCTGCACCCACGAAAGTTGAAAGTACTGCAAGAATTGCCAATGGACCCCAGTAAGTTACACCCTTGATTGCATGGTAAGGTGTGTTTTCTTTACCGAAGAATACCACCCAGATCAGACGGAATGTATAGATCGAAGTCAGGAACGCACCGATTACACCCACCCAGTAAAGTGTGCTGTAAACTGCGATTGATTGGCCTTGTACCCAAACCGCACCCAGGATTGCATCTTTTGAGAAGAAGCCCACAGTGATGAATGGAATTGCAGCCAATGCACCGCCACCAATGGCGAAACATGCAAACAGGAATTTGTTCTTGTAGAACAGACCGCCCATCTTGAAGATATTTTGTTCGTGGTGGTAAGCCAGAATCACTGCACCAGAAGACAAGAATAATAATGCCTTGAAGAATGCGTGAGTCAGCATATGGAACAGACCCGCCTGGTATGCTTCAGCACCTACAGCCATAAACATGTAGCCCAACTGACTCATAGTTGAGTAAGCCAGAATACGTTTGATGTCTGTTTGTACCAATGCAGCAAAACCAGCCACCAGCAATGTCACCGCACCAGTAATTGAGATGAACATCATCACTTCAGGTGCAAGTTCAAATACTGTGAACAGACGGCAGCACAGGTAAACACCTGCTGTTACCATTGTTGCAGCGTGGATCAATGCAGAAACAGGAGTCGGACCTGCCATCGCATCTGCCAACCAGGTTTGCAGTGGAATCTGTGCAGATTTACCAGCAGCACCCAAGAACAGCATTAACGCAGTCCAGATGGTCAATGATGAGCTTTGAGTCATCACAGCCGCAGCATTTTCTACGATGTACTGAGTATTTAGCGTACCGAATTGCTGGAACAGCAAGAACATGGCAATCAGCAGGAATACGTCACCAATACGGGTAACGGTAAATGCCTTGATCGCTGCCACACCGTTTGCAGGGTTTTGGTAGTAATAACCAATCAGCAGATAAGAACACAGACCTACACCTTCCCAACCCAGGAATAACAACGCCAGGTTGTCACCCAGTACCAGCAATAACATGCTTGCAACGAACAGGTTGAAGTAAGAGAAGAAACGTGCGAAGTCTTGTTCACCGCGCATGTACCATGATGCAAAGATATGGATCAGGAAACCAACGCCTGTCACCATGCCCAGCATCAACAGAGACAAACCGTCCAGGTGCAGGCTGATGCCCGGTGCAAAACCACCGACATTGAACCAGGTCCAAAGAGGTTGCACCACCGCGGTAGAACCATTGTTGACAAAGTCCATACCCGCAATGAGTGCGAACAATGCCGATAACCCCACAGCCCCTACACCAATAATGGCTGCAACTGTTTCAGGAAGCTTATGACGCCCTGCCGCTAAAAGGACGAAGCCAATGAGCGGGAATAAAATTGTTAGATATAAATAACTCATCCGCGCATCTCACTAGCAGCATCCACATCCAGATGATGGAAGCGATGATAGAACTGAAGGACGATCGCAAGACCGATACACGCCTCTGCCGCAGCAAGGGTCAGAATCAGAATAAACATGATTTGACCATCAGGCTGTGCCCATGCACTGCCCGCCAGGACGAACGCCAAAGCAGCAGCATTCATCATGATTTCAAGGCTCATTAAAATGAATAGCAGGTTGCGTCGCACCATTACACCGTAAAAACCCAGTGCAAAAAGAATGGATGCAACGATCAAACCATGCTCTAAAGGGATGTTGCCCATTATTGTTGTTCCTCTTCTGCACCTGGTTCACGTTTACCCAAATGGAATGCTGCAACAAGTGATGCAAGCAATAACATCGCGGCAACTTCTACCAACAATAAGTATTGCGTAAAGAGTGATTGACCTACCGCTTTAGGACCGACCATTTCTGTGCCCATCACCATTGAAGGCTGCACGTAATCTGATTTAAGTACCCAAACCAGCATCAGACCAATCAGGAAGCTCATCAATGCCGGATAAGCCCAAGCTGATGAAGTCAACCATTTGCGTTCCTGAGCAACAGTCTGTTCGCCCAAGTTCAGCATCATTACCACGAACACGAATAACACCATGATCGCGCCAGCATAAACGATGACTTCAAGCGCACCCGCAAATGGTGCACCCACGATCAGGAACAGCCCTGCTACAGCAAGGAGTGAAACGATCAGGCTTAATAAAGCATGTACCGGGTTCGTGTTAGTTACCACACGAACCGTAGAGACGATGGCCACAAGGGCCATTAAATAAAATGGCCACATCATGGTAATAGACTCCGTACATCAACAGGCGCACTTTCACGCTGTGCCTGACCTTTGTCCTTACCAGCAACTGCCATACCGGTGACACGGTAGAAGTTATAGTCAGGATATTTACCAGGACCAGAAATCAGTAAGTGTTCTTTTTCGTAGACTAAGTCTTGACGAACATATTCGCCCAATTCGAAATCTGGTGTCATCTGAATCGCAGTCGTAGGACATGCTTCTTCACACATACCGCAGAAAATACAGCGAGAGAAGTTGATACGGAAAAATTCCGGATACCAACGACCATCTTCACGTTCTGCTTTTTGTAGTGAAATACAGCCTACCGGACATGCAACCGCACACAGGTTACATGCCACACAACGCTCTTCGCCATCTGGGTCACGCGTTAATACGATACGACCACGGAAACGTGGTGGCACGATTTCTTCGGCTGGCACTTCCGGATATAAAATGGTGTCACGTTTGCGCGTTGCATGGGTAAATACCATGAACAACGTACGAACGATTGACCCGAATCCAGCTAGAAATTTAAACATTTTGTTCTCCCTGCTGTCTTAGGCCTGATTCAACAGAATCACAGCACCAGTCACCAAAAGGTTAACCAACGCCAATGGCAAGCAAATTTTCCAACCAAAGTTCATCACCTGGTCATAACGTGGACGCATTAAAGAACCACGCGCCAATACAAACATCATTACGAAGAATGCTGTTTTAATAATGAACCAGAATGCTGGTGGAAGGAAATCAAGACCAAATGGTGCTAACCAGCCACCGAAGAACAGGGTTACGATCAATGCAGAGATCAGTACTACGTTTACGTATTCCGCAACGAAGAACATCCCCCATTTCATACCGCCATATTCTACGTGGTAACCTTCCGCCAGTTCCTGTTCCGCTTCTGGTTGGTCAAATGGGTGACGGTGAGTTACCGCAACACCTGCAACCACGAAGATCAGGAAGCCTAAGAACTGAGGAATAATAAACCATACATCTTTCTGTGCTTCTACGATCTCACGCATGTTGAATGAACCGGCAATTGCCACTACACCCATCAGGGAAATACCCAAGAACACTTCATAAGAAATGGTTTGTGCTGCTGAACGTAGACCACCAAGCAATGCGTATTTGTTGTTAGAAGACCAACCACCAAACAGTACTGCATATACCGCAATACCTGCCATTGCCATGAAGAACAACAGACCGATACTCATGTCTGCAACACCTAAGTAAGGTGATACAGGAATAACCATGAACGACAGCACCGCAGTTGCCATCGCAACTGCTGGAGCCATACGGAAAGTCAATTTATCAGCAAATTTTGGTGTCCAGTCTTCCTTGAACATGATTTTCAGCATGTCGGCAACAATCTGGAACATACCGCCCGGACCTACACGGTTCGGACCGTAACGGTCTTGCCACAAGCCGAGTAAACGACGTTCAATAAAAGACATCAACGCAGCGATCAGTACTACAACCAGTAAGATCACGATCGCTTGAAGTACTGAATAGGCGATTGGCCAGTTTTCAGCCCACAACGGCGTTTGACGGATTAATTCTTGTTCCATGAATTACGCTCCTACCGCGACTGAAACAGGCTCTGCAAGAGATACCGTTGGTGCAAGACCAATTGGGTAGCCAATATAACCTGTTGGTAAGTATTCAATCACTTGTACAGGAAGAACAATTGAAGTCTCGCCTGCTTTCACAGTGATCTTCTGACCGTCTTGCAGGTTCAAGCGTGTAGCATCCTGTTCGCCCACTGCAAATACTGCGTCAGGAATACGTGATTCCATTGCCGGAGTTTTGATCATGAACTCACCAGATGCAAAAATGTGATGCATTGGTACCAGACGGAAGCTTTCAGCATTTACGAGCACAGGTGCTGGTGCGACGAAGCTACGCGCTGGACGCTTTGGTAAACGGTCGAATAAACGAACGCCTGAATCACCGCCTTTTAAGTGACCGCCCACTTCATCCTGGTATTTGTTCCAGGCTTGTGGTGAGTTCCAGCCTGCAGACCAGGCAAATGGAATCAGTGGAGATGGTGTTTCATTACCCACATAACCTTCCATAGAGAATGTTAATGCAGAATCGATATCGGTTGGCTGTTTCGGCTCGTGGACAGACAATGGCGCACGCATCGAAGTACGGCCTGAGTAACGACGTGGTTCACGTGCCACTTTCAGACCATGTACACGGAAGCCCGCATCTGGTGCTACATCCAGAATACCTTCAAGTGCAGGAACATTGCTTGCTACTGACTCGATGACATCATCCAGTACTGTCCAAGAAATCGCTTTGCCTTGTACGCCTGTTTCCAGTGCGTGTAACCAGCGCCAAGATTCTTTGATTGCCAGTTCCGGGTTGTAGTAGTTAGGGTCATACACTTGATAGAAACGTTGTGCACGGCCTTCTTGAGAAACGACAGTACCATCACCTTCAGCAAATGAGGCAGCAGACAATACGATGTTCGCTTTCTTCACAGTCGCAGTTTCAGAGTGATCCAATACGATCACCTGTTTGCCTGCAAGCGCAGCATCAACCTGAGCCGCTGGTAAACGACGGTAAAGATCGTTTTCTACAATTAGGACAGTGTCATAGTCTTGTGCAAATGCTTGCTCAAGGCTTTGACCACCGAAGATTGCCAGCCCCATTGAGTTCACTTCAGGAACAGTCAAGGTCAAGCCCGCATTACCCAGGTTTTGTGCTACTTGTGCAGCAGCTTCCATGATGGTTGCGTCTTGTAGACTTGTACCAGAGATGATCAGTGGTTTCTTGGCAGCTTTCAGCGTATCTGCAATGGTTTGTGCAAATGCTTTCGCATCGTCATCAAGACCAGTGATGACTTCACCTTTCACACCCGCAGCAATCGCGAAGCCTAAACGTGCGATGTCATTTGGAGAAGCAACCACTTCACCTTCCGCAACGTCAGACAAACGTGTTTGTGTTGCAGCCAGAATGTAAATCGGAGATTTCGCATCTTGGGCAATACGTTGTACAGGTTCAGCCAGCCATTCTTGGGTACGGCGCTCTGCAGCCATTTCCTTGCCTTTATTTTTCGCAGCTTGGCGAACAGATAAAGCCATACGTGGCGCAGTTTGAGTCAGATCTTCACCCAGAATGAGTACCGCATCATAGCTTTCGATTTCACGCATGTTCGGGTTATAAACACCTTCGGTTTGCATGATCGATGCAGCCAGCTCAACCAAATTTTGCTCTTTTTGAGCCATACCGGTTGAGTAATTGTCTTGACCAACTAACTCACGTAGTGCGAAGTTAGCTTCAAGCGATGCACGTGGTGAACCGATCCCCAGTACTTTTTTGCCTTGGATTTTCGCAATTACGGTATCCAATGCTGTATCAACAGAAACAGTTTCTACATTCGTGCCAGTACGGAACTGTGGCTGACGCGGACGGTCTTTACGGTTTACATAACCGGTACCGAAACGGCCTTTATCGCACAGGAAGTATTGGTTAACTTCACCGTTGAAACGGTTTTCAACGCGACGAAGCTCACCATAACGCTCACCTGGAGAGATGTTACAACCTGAAGAACAGCCATGACATACGCTTGGTGCGTACTGCATGTCCCATTTACGGTTATAGCGTTCTGAGTGAGTCTTATCGGTGAATACACCAGTCGGACAAACTTCAGTCAGGTTACCTGAGAATTCAGATTCCAAAGTACCTGATTCCGGACGACCGAAATAAACGCGAGAAGCGTTTGCATATACGCCGAAATCCGTACCGCCCGCATAGTCTTTGTAATAACGAACACAACGGTAACATGCGATACAACGGTTCATCTCGTGCGCAATGAACGAACCAAGTTCTTGGTTGTAATGCGTACGCTTGGTGAACCGGTAACGACGACGGTCATGTTGTGTCATCACAGTCATATCTTGCAGGTGACAGTGGCCACCCTCTTCACAGACTGGACAGTCGTGCGGGTGATTGGTCATCAAGAATTCAACAACAGAAGCACGGAAATCTTTTGCTTCTTTGTCTTCAATCGAGATGTAGGTATTGTCAGCAGCCGGTGTCATACATGACATGACCAAACGACCACGCGTATCTTCTGGATTCGCGTATTGAGTCACAGCACATTGACGGCAAGAACCGACAGAACCTAAGGATGGATGCCAACAAAAGTATGGGATGTCGATGCCAAGACTCAAACATGCTTGCAGCAAGTTTTCCGAGCCGTTGACTTCATACGATTTTCCATCGACATGAATTGTAGCCATAGTCGAATTCCTTAAGCTTGTTCTACGTTGCGGGTTTGAGCGGCAGCATTTACGACTTTCGCTTCAAATTCGCCACGGAAATGTTTGAGTGCGCCCATTAACGGTTCCATAGCACCTGGTGCGTGAGCACAGAAAGTTTTACCAATCCAAAGCTTACGAGTCAGTTCTTGTAAGTGATCGATATCTTCTTTCTTGCCAGTACCATCTTCAAGTGCTTTAAGCGCTTTCACCGCCCAAGGTAAGCCATCACGGCAAGGTGTACACCAGCCACATGATTCACGCGCAAAGAATTCTTCGAGGTTACGGGTTGCTGAAACCATACATTGAGTTTCATCAACCACCATCAATAGACAGGTACCTAAACGTGAACCTGCTTTCATGATGCTTTCCGCATCCATCGGAAGATCGATATGCTCGGCAGCCAGGAAGTCAGTTGATGCACCACCGGGTAACCATGCTTTCAGCTTCAGGCCGTCACGCATACCACCGGCATGTTCTTCAATCACTTCACGTGCAGTGGTACCGAATGGCAGTTCCCATAGACCTGGGAATTTCACCTTACCTGAAGCACCATAAATTTTTGTGCCAGGATCTTTCGATTTACCTGCAGACAGACCGATGTACCATTCTGGACCACGCAACATGATGGCTGGCAAGTTGTTGTAGGTCTCTACGTTGTTCACGATCGTAGGACGACCCCAAGCACCTGCAACCTGCGGGAATGGCGGTTTGGTACGCGGGTTTGCACGGCGACCTTCAAGCGAGTTAATCAATGCAGTTTCTTCACCACAGATATAACGACCCGCACCGGTATGCACGTGTAACTCGAAGCTCCAGCCAGAATCCAGGATGTTGTCACCCAGGTAACCTTTGGCACGAACCTGCTCAAGTGCTTCGTTCAGGTACTTCGCCGCTTCGATGTATTCACCACGGATGAAGATATAACCTTGAGTTGCTTCAAGGGTATAAGCTGCAATCAGCATACCTTCGATCAGCTGATGCGGAAGATCTTCCATCAACAGACGGTCTTTGAAGGTACCTGGTTCCATCTCATCGGCATTACAAATCAGGTAACGTGGACCTGAATTGTCATTTGGCGCCATCAGCGACCATTTGATCCCTGCCGGGAAGCCTGCACCACCACGACCTTTTACGGTTGCAGCCTTTACAACTTCCAGCACTTCTTTCGGTGTCATAGACAGGGCTTTTTTAAAGCCTGCATAGCCTTCAAGCGCTTCATAGTCATCGACATGACGGACATTTGCTTGTTTGCTTAGACGCCAAGTCAGTGGATGCGTTTCCGGGTTACCGTCGCCATAAATTGGTTTTGGTTCGGTATTCATACATACTTCTCCAATAACTGTTTAATTGATGTTACTTCCACGAGACCGTGAGTATCTTCATCAATCATGAGGGTTGGACCTTTATCACAGTTACCTAGGCAGCAAATTGGAAGCAAGGTAAAACGGCCATCCGCTGTGGTTTGGCCGAACTGGATACCCAATTCACGCTGGAATGCTTCTGCTAAAGTCTCCGCACCCATCAAGAAACATGCAATTGAGTCACACAGTAAAATTACGTGACGACCCACTGGCTGACGGTAAATACGGTTATAGAACGTTGCAACCCCTTCCAAATCGGCAAGGCTCATGCTGAGCATTTGCGCGATGGCATTCATTTGAGCATCGTCTACCCAGCCATTACGGCGTTGTACACACTTCAGCGCATCAAGACACGCTGCACGTGGGTAAGGGTAATGCCCAATGTGATGTTCAATTTCGTGGATTTCTTCCGAAGTTAAAATCCCTTCAACATTCACACGTGGCTTTTTATCAGTCAAAATCATCATAATGCGTTTACCCCTTAGCGATCCACGTCAGCCATTACGACGTCGATTGTCGCTAAATAAATGATTAAGTCAGATACAAGACTGCCGTTAATCACAGAAGGCATTTGCTGTAAATGCGTGAAAGTTGGTGTACGAATACGGGTACGGTAACTCATGGTTGACTTGTCTGAAGTCAGATAATAAGTCGACGCACCTTTCACCACTTCTGCCATCACAGATGATTCACCTGCAGGCATTACAGGACCCCAAGAAACGCTCAAGAAGTGCGTAATCAAGGTTTCAATATCTTGTAATGTTTTGTCTTTTGGTGGTGGAACAGCCAGCGGATGGTCCGCTTTGTACGCACCAGATGGCATATTCTCTAGACACTGCTTAATGATTTTCAGTGACTGTTCGATTTCACGGAAGTGAACAATCACACGAGCATATGCATCGCCTTCGTACTCAACCGGTACTTCGAAGTCGTAATTTTCATAACCGCTATATGGACGGTATTTACGTACGTCAAAGTCGATACCTGTAGCACGCAGACCAGTACCTGTTACGCCCCATGCCAATGCAGATTTCGCATCGTACTGAGCCACATTACGGGTACGACCCACAAATACAGAGTTTTTCAGTGCTGCAGTGTAGTATTCATTCAAACGCTTAGGCATCCAGTCGAGTAAGTCTCGAACCAGTTTTTCCCAACCATTTGGCAAGTCATGTGCAGTACCACCGATACGGAACCATGCTGGATGCATACGGTAACCGGTGATCGCTTCCACGATGTCATACACTTTCTGACGGTCAGCGAACATATAGAATACTGGGGTCATACCGCCGGCATCCTGAATCGCAGTACCGATGTACAGCAAGTGGTTATTGATACGGAACAATTCCGACATCATGACACGGATACATTGTGCGCGGTCTGGCACAGTAATGCCTGCCAATTGTTCCACACCCATCACATACGGCATGTTTTGAGCACAACCACCCAAATAGTCCACACGGTCAGTATACGGAATGAATGAATGCCAAGTTTGACGTTCAGCCATCTTTTCCACACCACGGTGGTGATAGCCGATATCTGGCACACAGTCTTTCACTTCTTCACCATCCAACTGCAAAATTACACGGAACGCACCGTGCGCAGACGGGTGGTTAGGACCCAAATTCAGGAACATGAAATCTTCATCTGCATTACCGCGCTTCAGACCCCAGTCTTCTGGCACGAAACGTAGATGTTCCTGTTCAAAGTCCTGCTTGGCTTTGTCTTGAATATACGGAGTATATTCAGTCGCACGTGCAGAATATTCTTTACGTAGCGGATGACCTTCCCAGTAGGTTGGCAACAAGATACGACGGAGCATTGGATGCCCTTCGAAATTGATGCCGAACATGTCATAAGCTTCACGCTCATACCAGTTCGCATTTGGCCAGATATTCGTTGCGGTCGGAATATTCAGATCGCTGTCGCTTAATGCAACTTTAATACGAATGTCACAGTTACGCTCTAAAGATAATAAATGATAGAACACTGTGAATTCTGACGCAGGCAAACCGTCACGGTGCGTACGTAAACGCTCATCTACTGCAGACAAGTCGAATAGCATCACGTATGGACGTGGCACGGTACGCAAGAACATCAATACTTCTTGTACACGTGCGCGCTCAACCCAAACTGTCGGGAAATCCTCGAAAGTTGTTTGCACAAAGAAGTTCTCACCAAACTTGGTTTTGAGCTCTTCAATGATGGCAAATGCTGGGCGTGAATCAACTGCTGTTGATTCTGGCATAGCAATGTCAGTTTCAGCCATTGGCTTGGCTTCCTATTTAATACAAATTCAGTCAACCTAAACGACAACTACACCCATAGCGGGTGCACAACAAAAAACCGGTCGTTTAAATTATTTAATTTCATCCATAGAGCGTAAGTTCTTCACAGCCACACGCTGGTCTTTCTTACGGTCACGTTCCGGCATCATCTTTGGCTTATACACTGGCTTAAGATCATCACCGATTACCGCAGACAGCGGACGACGCTCTAATTGAATTTGGTCTTGTAACAGCATTAAAGCCTGGATCAATGCTTCAGGACGTGGTGGGCAGCCCGGAACGTATACATCTACCGGAATAATCTTATCCACACCTTGTACGACTGAATAAATATCGTACATACCACCTGAGTTCGCACACGCACCCATTGAAATCACCCATTTCGGTTCAAGCATCTGTTCATACAGACGTTGAATTACCGGAGCCATTTTCACGAAGCATGTACCTGCTACAATCATCAAGTCTGCCTGACGCGGTGAAGCACGGATAACTTCGGCACCAAAACGTGACAAGTCATGTACACCGGTCAAAGTCGTTGCATATTCAACGTAGCAGCAAGATGTACCAAAGTTAAATGGCCAAACTGAGTTCTTACGACCCCAGTTCACTGCTGTGTGCATTACATCCTCTAGGCGAGTCATGAACACATTTTTATTCACTTCTTCTTCTAGAAGCGGATCTTCTACAACGATACGCTCTTGAAGTGGATATTCATCAGCATTCGGATTCGCACGGGTTAATGTATATTTCATCCCGAGTTACTCCTTATCAGAGGGTTGAACTTGTGATTTTTTCACAAGACCAGATGATTGAGCTGGGATTTGACCAGTTGGATCCATAACCAATTCTTCAACTGAGTTGAAGCGCGTAATTTCTGCAAGATCCATATTTGGCGAACCAATTTTAGCTTTGTATCCTGCTGCTTTACGTCTGTCTGAAGGTGCCCAGTTCAGTGCGCCTGTCGATAATTCGTAAACCAAACCAACAAGTAAAACCAAAATAAAGATAGCTGCAGTTGCAAAACCAATCCAACCTACTTCACGAACAGAAGATGCCCATGCATACAGGTAAAGTGCTTCGAGGTCGAAGACTACAAAGAAAATTGCAACTAAATAGAATTTCGCAGACAAGCGGATACGAGCTCCACCTGCGCTGACTACGCCTGACTCAAACTGCTCCTGCTTGGCACGGCCCCATGATTTACCCCCGAGGAGTAATGGGACAGTGAGCATAAAGACGCATAAAAATGTAACGCCGATCACGAAGGCAATAATTGCCCATTCGTATGGAGTAATGGCACTCATGCGGGGATAACTCCTGGCAGGCCGATTTATTAACAAAGAATGTATGTATTGGCCTTCAAATACACCAAACACAAAATTAATCCCGCCAATTGTACCTGATTTTGGATTTCACTTGCTAGCTTATAAGCCTTAGTCTTTTGGATGATTTTTTAGACATTCCTAATTTTATTCTGGCTTTAAGCTCAGAGAATCTCAACCGATCGTTTTTTTAAATTAAAGTTTAAATTTCCATTATTTTTTTCTAAACCCAGATAGACTTTTAAAGCCCTGCTTAATTAAGCCTCACTCCTTGTACAGTGGCTGGCTACCCACCCCATGAAAAGAAACTTATAAAGAATCAATCAAAAACATTTCACCTTTGCATAATGCCTCGAAAAAATCAGTGTGTTTTTAAAAGATGTTTAACATGAATGTTGTCATTCAATTAGAAGTCGCCCTTTTCTGCCCGCTCTCGGTAAGCCTTAAAAGAGCAATTGTGTATTTTTGCAACACGTCCAACAGTTTGATTCAGATTATGATATTTCTATTTTTAAACCCACTATGACATTTATAAAGTAACAATAAGGAGTCCATGCATGTCTCTACGATTTACCCATAAACCTGATTATTTTTTCTTTGCTCAATTATTGATGCGACATGTAGAAAGCTATATCCAAAAACATCAGGATGCCAGCAATGCAATCTTTGACTTAGGGGATATTCATAAACTTTTCCAGACAGACTATGCCTCTTCCAGCATTAACCTAGACGGTATTATGAATATTGCCGATGAGTACAAGCTTGAAACCTTATCTGGTGACCAAAAGCTAATCCAAAGCTATCAGGTAGATGTTAAAAATAACAAGCTACTGATCAACTTCAATTCTGATGCCTTAAACAGCCTGAAAGAAGGCAAGCCACTGATTGAACCGGATGCTACCATCCATGAATAATCCCCTTTAAATAGCCATAAAAAAACGATACCTATGTATCGTTTTTTCTCACCTAAACTCTTATTCTGATTGATCTGACACTTCAGCTTTTTCCAGCTTTTCGATCGGTTTTTGCTTGATTTTTTTACCGTAACGGCTGGCTGGCCAAATCATGATAAAGCGTGCACCACCCAGTGTCGGACTTTGATCGACCTGAATCTCTCCACCAAACCAGTAAGCAATCCGGCTGACAATAGACAAGCCCAAACCATACCCCCCTGAAGCACGGGTACGACTATCATCCAGTCGGGCAAAAGCTTCAAAGATACGGGCGCGGTCAGCTTCTGGAATCCCCGGACCATCATCTTCTACACAGATATACGCCATGCCCTTAGCATCTAGTCCGCCGCTGATCAGGATTTTCTGCTCACAATAGCGTACTGCATTACCCACCAGATTTTGCACCACACGATGCAGGTAACGTCGTTCAGCTTCTACGGTTACAGGTACTGGCATTGGCAGCACTTCAACTTCTTTGCCAGTTTTTAGAGCATCTGTTTCGACGGCCACCTGCTCCAGCACTTCAAACAGATCAATATCTTCAAATTCAATTGAAGGCATGCCCTGTTCCAGTTTGGCATAGGTCATGATTTCATCGATCAAGGTATTTAAGGCTTCAATATCCTTATCGATCTGCTCAACCTGCTGCAAGCGATAATCATAGTCGTCTTCATCTGCCATCATTTCCACAGCAAAACGGATACGGGCAACCGGTGTACGCAGCTCATGCGATACAGCACGCATCAATTCACGCTGCGCTTCAATCAGGCGCTGAATATGGTCCGACATATTGTTATAGCTGGAAGCCAGCGTCGCCATCTCATCACTGCCCTCCACCGGAAGACGCAATGACATGTTCCCGGTTTTCATCTTGTTCAGGGCATAGCTCACTTCACGCAGTTTACGTTGCATTGGCACCAGCAGACCATAAATCCCCAGACTTAAGACAAACAGGCTCAGTAAGGTAATCCCGGCAGCTAACTGGAATGGCATCCAGTTAAATAACGGCACTGGCCCCATCACCAGCACTTCAGACGTCGAGCTAGGAATAGGAGAAATGATCGAAATTGTAGTGCCGCGAATTGAGGCACTATCACGATATAAAATAATGCTGTGATCCAGACGCAAACGTCCGATCTGCTCAGAATCTAGTGGCAGGCTCTGGACATTTTCGATCGAGATTGGATAAGAGAAATAGTCCTGAATTCGCTTCAGGTATTCTTTTTCCTGACCTGGGTAGTACACCAGATAGTCCAGAATAAAGACCGGTAAAGCCTTCATCTGACGTTCAGTAATATTATCCGCCTTAATATAAAGATAATGACTTGGATCATCGCGTAGCCCAATGACAATATAAGCTACCCCAGTTTTAGCATCCCAACGCACGACTGCCTTACGGTCAGCCAGACGTCGACCTTCCGCTCGGGTAATATCCACTTTACTGGCTTCGACATAGTAGATCGGCAATTCCAACAGATCAGACGCATCTGAAACCCAATCCATCTTTTGCTGCAGATTAGGCTGTCTCGCAACCCCCTCACTGATGATATATGCCATACCATTAGTCAGGGATTCACGATACTCCTGCGCACGCTGGTAGTTGATGATCTGTACCAGCAGATAGCTGAATACTGCCACCAGGACCACAAGCATGACCAGGCCTGCGTATATCCGCAAAAATATACTGTGTTTAAACACCTATTAATTATCCTGTTTATTCAGGCGGCTAAAGGCACCGATTAGATACCGTTAGTTTCTTTGACGAATAGATAACCTTTACTACGTACTGTTTTAATACGTTTTGGATTTTCAGGATCGTCACCAATTTTTGGACGAATGCGCGAGATACGCACATCAATTGAACGGTCTTGGCCGTCATATTCGATGCCGCGTAGACGCTCGAAGATATCTTCACGTGACAGGATGCGGCCCGCATTTGAAGCCAGCAGCCACAACAGGTCATATTCTGCACTGGTAAAGTCAACCAGCTCACCATTCAAGGTCACTGAACGACCACCATTGTCGATCACCAGGTCATCAAATTCGATGCGCTGAGCCACTTCATCTTCAGGCACCTTGTCGGTACGACGCAATAAAGCACGAATACGAGCCAGCAGGACACGCGGCTGAACCGGTTTAGCGACATAGTCATCTGCACCCATTTCCAGACCTAAGACCTGATCCATATCTTCAGTACGTGCAGTCAGCATTAAAATCGGTTGATGATAATGTGGACGAACTTCACGGCAGATGGTCAAACCATCAGCACCTGGCAACATGACATCTAGAACCACCATGTCTGGTTGCTCAGCAATAATACGACGAATAGCACGGTTGCCATCCGGCTCTACCCCAACCTCAAGACCATTACGGATGAGGTATTCTTGTGTTAAACGAGCAAGACGCTCATCATCTTCAACAATTAGAATTTTAGGTAACTTTTCTTCTTGGCTCATGTGTTGCCCCTTTATTTGATGGACGCATGCTACGGACGTATCCTTTTGAAATCCAATAGATACGTTTTTAATATGCTTGCAATATACACACGTTTACATTGTAAACAAGATAGCGTTCACCAAACCAATACATCAAAGTAGCATTTTGTAATATTTTATCGTGCACATTTCACTCGAATGTGCATTTAACTACCGTTTGTCGGCTTATTTGCATTGATCAAAGCTGAATCTGGACAAAATGTGACTAGTTGATTCAGGCCTTTTTAGTTATCCACAATGTTATCTATAAGCACTTTTTGCCAGCTTTGATATGCTATGCCTTGCCGGATAAGGCTTATGCAAGAATCAATAAAAATTGGGATCTTTTTGCAAAAGATTAAGATAAAACTTCAGAAAAATATTTAGCAAAATGTCAATATTGATCTACCCTAAATTTTCCCGTATCTTGTGTTCAATTAATTTTATAACCACTAGGTCTTGTGTTTATTCCTCGAACACTGTGGCACGATTTTTGCCCAGTTCAAACGGTCCATAAACATAAAAATAGATGACAATGGAGCTATGCTAACATGAGCGTAATCACGTCCACTCCGGGTCAACTTCAGGTGATTAAACGCACCGGTGATGTTGCCGCTTTTGATGCAGAAAAAATTTCTGTTGCAATTGGAAAAGCATTTTTGGCAGTAGAAGGCCAGCAAAGTGCAGATTCGAGCCGTATACACGACCGTATCGAACAATTAACGGAAATGGTTCTGAATACATTCAAACGCCGTTTACCATCGGGTGGCACGATCCATATCGAAGAAATTCAGGATCAGGTTGAACTTGCGCTGATGCGTACTGGCGAACAGAAAGTTGCACGTGCCTATGTCATCTACCGTGAACAACGTTCTGAAGCGCGCAAACAGTTAGGTGCCAACCATCACCCTACACTGCAAGTCACTGATGCAGAAGGTAAGTTAAAGCCGCTTGACTTAAGCGAATTGACTGCGACTGTGACTCGTGCTGCTGAAGGCCTTGAAGGGATCGACGTACAGGCGATTGTCGATGAGACCGTAAAAAACCTTTATAACGGTGTAAAAGAGTCTGACATCTCTACAACCATGATGATGGCAACTCGTACCCGTATTGAGCAAGAACCTAACTATACTTATGTGACTGCACGTCTGTTGCGTGATGACCTGGTGGCTACCGGTTTAGAGTTCTTGGGTCTATCCACTGATACTAATGAAGGTGATGCACTTGAAACTTTCCTGAAAAAAGGGATTGAGTTAGAGCTTCTTTCACCTGAATTGTTAAACTTTGACCTGGCTAAGCTGGCTGCAGCGATTCAACCAGAACGTTCAAACCAGTTCACTTACCTAGGTCTGCAAACCCTATTTGACCGTTACTTTATCCACTCAGATGGCGTGCGTTTCGAATTGCCGCAATTGTTCTTCATGCGTGTGTCTATGGGTCTTGCCCTGAACGAAGATAACCGTGAAGACCGTGCAATCGAGTTCTATAACTTATTGTCTAGCTTCGACTACATGGCGTCTACGCCTACCCTGTTCAACTCAGGTACGCTACGTCCACAGTTATCTAGCTGCTACTTAACTACAATTGATGATGATCTGTTTGACATCTATGGCGCGATGCGTGATAACGCAATGCTGTCTAAATGGGCAGGCGGTTTAGGTAATGACTGGACTCCAGTTCGTGCCCTGAACTCTTACATTAAAGGTACAAACGGTAAGTCTCAAGGTGTGGTGCCATTCCTTAAAGTTGCCAACGATACTGCTGTTGCAGTAAACCAGGGTGGTAAACGTAAAGGTGCGGTATGTGCATACCTGGAAACCTGGCATCTGGATATCGAAGAATTCCTTGAGCTGCGTAAGAATACGGGTGATGACCGTCGTCGTACTCACGACATGAACACTGCGAACTGGGTTCCTGACCTGTTCATGCAACGTGTATTCGAAGATGCTGAATGGACACTGTTCACACCTTCTGAAACGCCTGATCTTCATGATCTGACTGGTGCAGAATTCGCTGAGCGTTATGCTTACTACGAAAGCATTGCCAAAGAAACAAACATGTTGCACAAGAAAATCCGTGCAAAAGATTTGTGGCGCAAAATGCTGTCTATGCTGTTCGAAACAGGCCACCCATGGATCACGTTCAAAGACGTATGTAACCTGCGTTCACCACAACAACACGTAGGTGTGGTTCACTCTTCTAACCTGTGTACAGAAATCACCCTGAACACCAGCAAAGAAGAAATCGCAGTATGTAATTTAGGTTCGATCAACCTGGTACAACACATTCAAGGCGGCAAGCTGGATCGTGAAAAACTGGCTCGTACAGTAAAAACTGCGGTTCGTATGCTCGATAACGTGATCGACATCAACTACTACGCAGTTCCACAAGCACGTAACTCGAACCTGAAACACCGTCCAGTCGGTATGGGTATCATGGGCTTCCAGGATGCGCTTTACGAAATGGGTATGGCTTACGGTTCTGACGCTGCGGTTGAGTTTGCTGATGAATCAATGGAAGTGATTTCTTACTACGCAATTTCAACTTCAAGTGACCTTGCTGTTGAACGCGGTACGTATGAAACATTCAAAGGTTCACTGTGGGATCAAGGTATTCTGCCAATCGACTCACTTGACCTGGTTGCGAAAACTCGTCCAGAACGCATGTTTGAAGTAGACCGCACACAACGTCTGGACTGGGACACTTTACGTGCCAAAGTTCAAAAAGACGGTATGCGTAATTCGAATGTGATGGCGATTGCGCCAACTGCAACTATTTCGAACATTTGTGGTGTGTCTCAATCCATTGAGCCTACATTCCAGAACCTGTATGTGAAATCTAACCTGTCTGGTGAATTCACAGTGATCAACCCGTACCTGGTACGTGCGTTGAAAGAACGTGGTCTTTGGGATGCAGTGATGGTCAATGACCTGAAACACTTTGAAGGTTCAGTACAAAAGATTTCTCGTATTCCTGAAGAATTGAAAGCGATCTTTGCGACTGCGTTTGAAGTTGAGCCACGCTGGATCGTAGATGCTGCTTCTCGTCGTCAAAAATGGATCGATCAGGCGCAATCTCTGAACCTGTACATCGCTGGTGCAAACGGTAAGAAACTGGACATCACTTACAAGATGGCTTGGTTACGTGGTCTGAAAACCACTTACTACCTACGTGCATTAGGTGCAACTTCTGCTGAAAAATCAACCATTAATACTGGTGCATTGAATGCAGTTAAACCTGCAACTGTTGCGGCTCCTGTAGTTGCAGCGCCAGTGGTTGAAGAGAAAAAACCTGAAGCGCCTGTAGAGGAAGAAGGTTTCACTCAAGCAGCGCCAGTGCCACAAGCATGTTCAATTGATAATCCTGATTGTGAGGCTTGTCAGTAAGTTAGCTGGATTAGGAATCAACCGAGATTTATCTCTTATATTGCGAATTAGCAATGGTTGATTCTTATGAGCGGTTAGCATAAGAACTCACTTTTGCTAATTCGTCATGATTGATTCCGTAAAGGAATAGAACATGTCGAAAAAGCTTAAAGAATTTAAAAAGAAAGTTCGCATTGTACGCAAGGAAATTCAGATTTTTTGCTTCACATGCTTATTACCTTGCTCAGTTGCAATATTGGTTTCGATAAACCAAGCAAATGAACAAAACATAAAAAATCTTAAGTCAACTACTCAGGTAGTTACTTAATACAAAATCCCCCCTAAATCCCCCTTTTCCAAAGGGGGACTTCCGTGTAAGCAAAAGAATTCACGGAAATCCCCCTCCTTTATTAAAGGATGGGTTTGGGGAGGATTTAATATTTAACAATAAAGGAAACCTCAATGCCCCATATGACTCACAATTACATGTTAGGACTTGTGGCATTGATCCTTTCCTTTGCCATTACCTTTTACGCACCGATTGCTTACTTCTGGTTTAAAGTTCGCCAGCAACAGCGTAAACAAAATAAGTAGTGGGGATTTATCTCTGAACAAATTCAGAGCATTCATCGACAAAACTTAATTTTGTTTACACAAATTGAGCGTATAGTAAGACATCTCAGCACTGCTGGATGTCTAATAAAAGATATAAAGCAACTAGAGAGAATTGATATGTCTATCCTAAGTTGGGACGATTTCGAAGATGATTCGCAAAAACCGGCTGCACCTGAACAGCAGCCTACGCCCGTCGAGCCGAAAAAAACGGCTAATCCGCAGATGGTATCTGATGCAAGCAACACATCGTCGAATGTGGCAGCTGCACAACCCGCTGCAGCCCCTCGAAGCGCAGGATCAAATTCAACCGATTCACTGGCAAGAGCATCTGCTTCCCTAGACCAACTGGACGTTGCGCCTGGTCTTGAAGAACTTGAGATGGGCGCACAGCGTGTACAGGTTGATGATAAACGTATGATCAACTGCCGTGCTGACTTGAACCAGTTAGTGCCATTCAAATACGAATGGGCTTGGCAGAAATATCTGGATGGTTGTGCGAACCACTGGATGCCTCAAGAAATCAACATGAACCACGACATCGCGTTGTGGAAGTCTGAAAATGGCTTGACTGAAGATGAACGTACCATCGTGATGCGTTCACTTGGTTTCTTCTCTACCGCGGATTCACTAGTAGCAAACAATCTGGTATTGGCGATCTACCGTCACATCACCAACCCTGAATGCCGTCAGTACATCCTGCGTCAGTCATTTGAAGAAGCGATTCATACGCATGCTTACCAGTACTGTATCGAGTCTTTAGGTATGGACGAAGGTGAAGTCTTCAACATGTACCGCGAAGTCCCATCAGTTGCACGTAAAGCGGCTTGGGGCCTGAAATATACACAATCTCTAAGTGATCCTACTTTCAAAACCGGTACACCAGAAAACGACCAGATCTTGCTTCGCAACCTGATCGCATTCTACTGTGTACTTGAAGGTATCTTCTTCTACTGCGGTTTCACCCAAATTCTGTCTATGGGTCGTCGTAACAAGATGAATGGTGTTGCTGAGCAATTCCAGTACATCCTGCGTGATGAATCTATGCACCTGAACTTCGGTATTGATATGATCAACCAGATCAAGATCGAGAACCCACATCTGTGGACTGCTGAATTCCAGCAAGAAGTGATTCAGATGATCCTTGAAGGCACCATGCTTGAAATCGAATATGCACGTGACACGATGCCACGCGGTGTATTGGGCATGAATGCCGGTATGATGGAAGAATACCTGAAATTTATCTGTAACCGTCGCTTGAGCCAGTTAGGCTTGCCTGAACAGTTTACTGGTGTGAACAATCCATTCCAGTGGATGTCAGAAATGATGGATCTACGTAAAGAGAAGAACTTCTTCGAAACTCGCGTAACAGATTATCAAACTGGTGGCGCGTTAAGCTGGTAAGAAATATCACATAATATATAAAGTATTATGATCAAAAAAACCGCCTAAAATGGCGGTTTTTTTATTGGATGAATGCTTAACTTATTTCATCTTTTCAACGATTTGTTCAGCTTTTTTCAGATGTGTCGCTACCGCAGTACGGGTGTGCGTCAACATGCTTTTTAATTCCGCATTTTTCGCACTTGGAATCAATTGTGTATCCAAAGTGTTCAGGGCTTTACGATGTACTTCAACCTGACTCATCATATAGTCTTTATCGGCTGCAGATGGCTTGCTCAGGTCAGTAACAATCTTGTCACTATCGCTTTGCAATGCCGTACTGAGACTGCTTGCTTGAGGAGTTAATTTTAAACGGTCTGCCAGAGCCTGGCCTTTTTTCTCGTTCGCTGTATGTTCGCTAATCATCATTTGCGCATACTTACGTGCGTCATCTGTTTTAAGTTTTGGCAAAGCTGTTTTTGCCTGTTTAATTTCACCGTTATTGACCGTACTTACAACCTTAATCACTTGACTCTCAGTTAAATTCATTCGGCTGTCATTTGATGCTTTAGAATTTGCTTGAGCAGCAGTTGAAGATTGCTGATTCATTGCCATTGTTTGACCAGCAGTGAATAGCAATACACCACTCATCGCAACGCAGTTAATCATCTTCTTCATTAGAATAGCTTTCATCATGACACCCTTTAATGTTTTATTAATTAAAATTGCCTTTATAAAATAGGTGAATTCACTTAAAAACAGTTTAATGTTTAAGTTGTTTTATGAGATCAATATATAAGCATTTATTAACTTAAGCAAAGTCTGTTGGGGATTAGTTTCTTATTCAAACTCTACGTAAAAATTCGCAATATATTCATATTGAATAAAATACTAAAATTAATTAAGTCATTGATTTAAATTATTTTTATAAATATTGGTATATTTTTAGCTTTATTAAATTTATTTCAGTTTTTCTTCCCTTGAATCATTTCTTATTATTCAACAAATTAAGAAAATCTAAATTTAACTAAATTATTTGTTATCGGCTAAATCAACTTCTTATTAATCAGAACTTCTAGCTTTAGATAGTGAAAATTTATTACCTAAATATTTTTATAAAAGCTTGATCTCAAAATAAATTTCCTATGCTACTATCGGCCATATATGAATAATATTTATACAAATCCATAATAGCCAGAAGATAAATAGAGAGGGCTTATGAAAGGTTCCATCCTGGATTTTTCTATTCAAGATAATACGGGTTTTATCACAGGGGATGATAACAACCGCTACAGTTTTAGCGGTGCAGACTGGCGTGGACAACGCCCTCCTTCACGCGGTGACCGGGTTGATTTTATTGTTAACTCAACCGGTCAGGCAGCAGATATTTATCTGGCTTTGGGAAACTCGATTCATCTGGGAGAAAGCATTAGCAATCAGATTAATAAATATTCCAATCTGGATCAGGCTGAAGAGAATTACAGCAGTATCGACTGGTTTGTAAAATGTCTAACCAATTATGCAAACTTTTCAGGTCGTGCACGCCGTAAAGAATTTTGGTTCTTTATGCTGTTTTGTGTAATTTTAAGCATTATTAGTGAAGCCATTGATGCAGTTTTAGGCACCAAACCTTTGGTGAATGGCCTGCTAAATTTAGCGCTTCTGCTCCCAAGTCTGGCTGTAGGGGCACGTCGCTTGCATGACATTGGACGCTCTGGATGGTGGCAATTGCTTGTACTGACAGGGATAGGAGCCATTTTACTCATTATCTGGTGGGCAAGTGATACCAAAAAAGAAAATAATGAATATGGTGCTCCTGCCAAGTAATGGAACATTACATATCCCGTCTTGATACGGGATATGTTTATAGATTATTTAATTTAATATCAAAGCAATACGTAGGCAATTCATGCTGCAAGATCAGTTATCCAAACTTCCCAATGCAATATGGGTGCAAATTTATAAAGATAAAATGCAACTGATGGACAATGAGGGCACGATTGTGCAAACAATGGTCCCTCCCGTTCCCTATGCGCATGAACGCAGCATCATTGCCGACTTTAATGCTGCCTCAGACACCCTAAAACAGCTGGTATCTACTTCAATTGTTCAAAAACTTTGGGGCTCTACAACGCTGCTGCAAGTTATGGATATGCCTGAAGAGGGTCTGACAGCTCTTGAACAGCGTGCCCTGCTAGAATTAGGTTATGAAAATAGTGCACAAAAGGTGATTCTGTATGATCCCGCAGGTCAGGAAATTACGAAAGCGAGCTTAAGCACCACTTATCCTAAAACCAATCTAAAAATCTTTCTGGTTATCTTAATTGTCGTCATTGCTGCTTCTATCTGGTTTTTAACACTTTAAATGCCATATAAAATTAAAAAACCCCGCATTAAGCGGGATTTTTTAATTGAAGTTCAATGACATCATAAATTTTTATGAATAATCCATTTTAAAAACTTCTGATTAGATTGGATTATATTTAATGATGTCATCCAGCTGTAAAGTTGCACTGTCTACATTCTGTAATATCAGCAAATCAGCGCGTGCAAAGGTGGTATTGGTATCGGAACCATCACGATCGATCGTCACGACTGTATCATCTCCACGTTGTTCGAGCGTGATATAGTTCCCCAGATTTGAGGCATCTACTGCCTGATCACTTAATAATGCAGATACATCGATGGTGTCACCTTCAACTGCATTGAAGTCAGTCCAGGTATATGTACCATTGCCGCCAGTTGCATCAGCATTATTTAGTAAATAATAGATCGCTGTATCTGCTCCTGCACCACCTGTCAGGATGTCATCACCTGCACCACCCTGTAACAGGTTATCTGCTGGATCGTCGGCATAGTTAAGAATCTGGTTTACCTGATCAATATTGATCACCAGATTTGCTGAAGCACTTTCCTGATCGGCCTGTCCCGCATTACGCGTTACCGTATATTCAAATACTGATCCTAGACAGTATCGTGGACAACCAGCCCCTCTAAACTTTTAATATATTTCTGTTCAAAGGCTTCTGGACTTAACCAGCCGTTTGCAGAATGTCTTCTGACTCGATTGTAATAAATTTCAATATAGTCAAACAAGACAGCATTCGCTTCTTTTCGAGTCGAAAACACACTGCCATGTACCACATGACCTTTTAATGTATGAAAGAAGCTTTCAGTCACTGCATTATCCCAACAGTTTCCACGTCTAGACATACTCTGAGTACAATCATTTTTCAGTAACAGCGCTCTAAAATCACGACTACAGTACTGTGAGCCTTGGTCCGAATGAACCATAACACCAGTTGGATAACCCTGACGAGCCATTGCATAGTTAAACGTATCACACACCAACTGGCGGTCTATTCGATGGCTGGTTTGCCACCCCACGATACGACGGCTAAATAAATCTAGCATCACACATAAATACAACCAACCTTCTTTAGTGCGGATATAGGTAATGTCTGTTGTCCAGACTTTATTAGGCTGAGTAGCTGTAAATTGGCGATCCAACAAGTTGGGTGCTGTAGGCAAACGATGGGTTGAATCAGTCGTATGCTTGTATTTACGTGCAATCCTGCTACGTAAACCAAGCTTTTTTAGGATCCTTCCAATAGTACGTTCGCTCATGTTGTAACCTAAATCATGCATGTCATGTACTAATGAAGGTGCACCCAATCGTGCATGATGCTGCCAATATACGGCTTTTAAGTCATTATATTTCTGTGCCGTATTGGCTTGATGTTTTCGCCAGGTATAATAGCCTGAAGTGCTGACACCCAGGCATTTACAGGCAGAAGATACGGTGACTTCATTCATATCTAGATCTTGAATTACCGTGTACTTTTCTTGGCATGATCTGTTAGAAAGTACACATGCGCTTTTTTTAAGATGTCATTGGCTTCCTTGAGCTGTTTGACTTCTTTCTCTAATTCCACGATCCGCTGTTGTTCTGGTGAAAGTTGACGTTTGCTTGAACCTGCCGGATTGGTTTCACGAATCCATTTATCTAATGTTGAATAACCCACACCTAATTTCTGGGCGATTGCAGCTACAGACTCGTGTGAGTTTGAAAGTGCATAATCAATCGCTTGCTGTTTAAATTCGGGACTAAAACGTTTAGCCATTTCTTGAATCTCCAAAGATTAAAGTTACGTTATCTTTAGAGGCACGTGCTGTCCATTATTTTGTCTAGGATCATCCCGATGTTTAATAGTACCGAATTATTTTGCGTAATTGATGATTTCTTTCTTAAATTTGAAGCAACCTACTGGAATTTCCTTAAACAAAGTCGTCGTTTCTCCAGAGTCCGAACCGCTCACTTGAG